>DASVRY010000265.1:0-13772 GCA_036388395.1 Chthoniobacteraceae bacterium | reverse complement strand
GTTGCCAGGATCTGCCTGGGCAGGAGCTATTCGGCTATCTCGACGACGCTGGGCAGCCGCACGATGTTGGTTCCCAGGATGTGAACGACTATCTGCGGTCGATCTGTGGCGAGGAGTTTACGGCGAAGGATTTTCGGACGTGGGCCGGGACAGTGCTTGCTGCCGTAGCGCTTCGGGAATTCGAAAGGTGCGCGAATAAGACCCAGGCGAAGAAGAACGTCGTCACGGCGGTTGAAGCCGTTTCCAGGATGCTCGGCAATACCCCGGCGGTCTGCCGGAAGTGCTATGTGCATCCGGCGATTCTCGAGTCGTACCTCGAGGGGACGACAGTGGAAGTGCTTAAACAGCGGGTGGATCGGAAGGTTAAGGAAGCCGCTGGCGCACTGAAGCCCGAGGAGACATCAGTGCTAACCTTCCTCCAAAAGCGGCTCGATAGCACGAAGAGCCGCCTGGCACCTCGCGCCACTGCTACGGAACGCGCAGCCGCGAAAGGCGCCCGCGATTCGCACAAGCGCAATGCGACGACTCGTTCCAAGACGGCGCGCTCACGGAGCAAGCGCAGCGGCGCCGCTACTTGATCAGCTGCTCGAGCGCGCTATCTGGCTCAGCACCGAGTTCGGTCGCCCGCTTGTAGTGCTTCCGCGCGTTCTCTTTATTTGGCGGCTGTTGCGTCGCGTAGACAACCGCCAGGTTGAAGAAAGCATCGGCGTAATTCGGATCCAGCGCCGTGGCGGTCTCCAGCTCCTTTTGCGCGGCTTCCTGCCAACCCTTCTGGCTGGCCGTGATGCCCAGGTAATTATGTGCCGTCGCATTTTTCGGGCTGATCGCCAGCGCTTTGGTCAAAGCGTCGACAGCTTCGTCGTATTTGCCCTGGCTGTAGTAAACGATCCCAAGGGTGCAATGGCTGAATGCGTCTTCTGGCGCGACGGCGATGGCTTTTTCGAACGCCTTCTCCGCCAGCTTGAGTTTGCCTCCGCGAAAGCGGACCACACCAAGGTTCGACAGCGCGTAAAGGTTGTTCGGAGCCTTCGTCAGGATCTTCTCGTAGATCTTCTCCGCGTCGCGGTAGTTGCCGCGCTCGAACTGTTCCTTGCCGTCCCGTGCCAGCGGAAGCAATTCCGGAGGGACATTGGGCGAAACGCTCGTGCTCACCGAAGGAGCGCCGCTCGGCTGCGAATCAACGGCCGTCGTGCTGCTCATTGCCTCGCCCGGTGCTTTGGTCGGCAGGTCGCTCTCGAGCGGCGCGGTGCGGGCAGGGGGATTGACGCTGGGGAGCGAGGGCGAGAGAGCTGCGCTTGCGAGCTCCATCGTTGGAAGGGTTGGGGCTTCTGATGACGCCGTTGCCTTGCCCGGCGCCGGTGCTGGTGGCACCTCTGCGGTTGCCGGTGCTGGTGTTGGCGCGGCCGCAGTAGGAGCGTCCGCTGGCTTTGCTGGCGCGGGCATCGCATCCGCCTCTGCTGGTGCAGCTGTCGCTGGTGCGACAGACTCGGGGGATGGTGGGATGACGTTCTCAGCCGTGGCTACCGTTGGCTCCGGAGGAGCAGGGGCAGCCTCGGTCGTGTTCTCATCCTTTGGCGCTGCGATGGAAATTTCCGCTTCACTGATCTCGATGAGCGGCTGCTTGAAAAGCTTCCGCTCCTTTTCGGTGAGCTTCACCACTGGCTTACCCAGATATTCGATCTGACCAATGAGTGCCTTGCTCTTGATCTCCAGGCGTCCGAGTTCCCCCAGGACCAGCTTGCGCGTCTGATCGCGTCGGGCCTGCTCTTTCATTTGCCGCACGACGATGCCGCGGAGCACGTCGTTCTCTTCCTGCAGCTTTTTGCGCTCGGCCACGGTGGTGGTCACGTCGGCTTTCACCTGCGTGAGTTCCTTGGCCTGACTTTCCAGCCTGCCCTGCAGGTCGGCCATCTTCGTTTGATAGTCGGCGCTCTGCTTCTGCGCGTCGGCGAGCTCTTTGCGCACCGAGGTCATCTCTTTCTTCAAGCCGGCGATCTCTTCGTCCTTCTTCACGCCTTCGGCTTTGAACTGCGTGATCGTCTTCTCCGCATCGGAAAGCTTCGTCATCAACGCCGTGTTGTCGGCGATCAGCTTGTCGACCTGCTTCTGCGCCTCCTTCATCTTCGTGACCTGGGCGAGTGCGTCGTCCCGCTCCGCGGTCACCGTGGCCAGTTGCTTCTCAACCTTCCCGAGGCGTGTATTCAGGTCCGCTTTTTCGTTCAGCGCTTTATCGAGCTCCTTCTGCATCGCGGCGATCTTCACCGGCACTTCCGCACTCGCCTTCTTCGCCGCGTCTCGTTCCTGCGCGGTTGCGTTCAGTCGAGTGTTTGCGCTCTTCAGCCGATCCGCAGTTTGCTGCCGGACTTCCTCGGCGGCTTCTCGCTCGATCTTCGCGTCCTCCAGTGCTTTCCGTGCGGTAGCGACCTCAGCCTTCATCTGCTTGGTTGCTTCCGAATTGCTGGCGCCTTCGCGCTCGGCGTTCATCAAAGCCTCTTCGGCGCGGTCCGCCCGATCCGTTATCATCTTCTGCTTCTTCACCGCCTCCTCGGCTTCCTTCAGCGCCTTCTCGTATTTTGAAGCCAGATCACGGCGCTCTTCGGTCTCCTTTGCGAGCTTCTCGCGTGTGACCTGCAGATCCCCCTGGAGCGTCTTGATACGGTTCTGAATTTCCTCGATGGGATCGCCACCGCCAGCCGATGCCGAACGGCGTGGGGTCGGCGCGACAGGCGCTGGCTCCAATGCGTTGTCATCAGGCATCAGCGGAAGTTCACCACCGGGCAGCGGTCCAGCGGGATCTTCCTCCGGGGCAGCCTTCTCGGGCGGTGCTTTTGCGGCGACCGGCTGGATGCGGTTGAGCGCTTCACTCGCGCGGTCCCGACGGTACTTCACAAGCGGCGGCTGCCAATCCGGCCACTTCTCGCTGATCTGATTCAGAGCGGCGATGGCCGCCCGATAATGCTTCAAGGCAGCACGCGGTTTGCCGGTGCCTTCAGCTTTTTCCCCCTTCTGATATTCGAGGTAGCCGTTGAGAAAAAAGTCCGACGGATCGTTGGACTGCGCAGTGGCGAGCGGCGCCGCGAGGCCCGCCAGTGCAAGGAAGAGGATTGGGGAGATCTGCCGCATAGTGGAAAAAAGTGGCCGAAACTACTTGAATACACCTTCCCGCGCAATCAGTTCTCGGCCCCGCCGTGCCGCATAATTTTCGCCCTGAACAACCCCGGAGAGTATTGGGTCGCTGGATCACTCCGGAGACGCTCGCCGCTTTTAACGTAGCAGAGACGAATGCACACCGGCTTTATTCCAGTGACGAGGCGTGGATCGAGCGATTCGGCGCTGATCTGCTGCTCTCCTACAAAGATGCCGCCGCTCGGGACGCGCTCCTGACCGAACTCCCCGCATGGATCGAAGAACGCGGGCTGACAATTTCGCGGATCTTCGGCAAGTTCCTGCCCCGCCTGAACGAAGAACGATCGGCTCCCGTTCTACTTTCAGGCGACGCCACGCTCCCGCTGGAGACCGTAGTTTCGGAAAATGGCATGCGCTTCAGCCTGGATTTCGCTGCAGGGTATTCGGCGGGGCTTTTCATCGATCAACGCGCGAATCGAGCGCTTGTCCGACGCGGCGGGGTGCAGCGCCTTCTGAACACTTTCGCCTACACCTGCTCGTTTTCCGTCGCTGCGGCGATTGGTGGTGCGGTGACCACGAGCATCGACCTCTCCCGCAAATCCATCGACCGCGGTCGTGACAACTTCACGCTCAACGCTCTCGATCCCGCGAAGCATCGCTTCTATGCGGACGACGTCCTCGACGTGCTGCCGCGGCTCGCTCGTAAGAACGAGACGTTCGACGCGATCATCCTCGATCCGCCGACTTTCTCTCGCGGCAACAAAGGCCGGCGCTTCCAGGTCGAGCAGGACCTAGAGGAGCTTCTCATCGCTGCCCTTGAACTCGCTGCTCCCAGTGCTCGCATCCTTCTTTCGACAAACTGCACGCGTCTGAATCGCCGCGCCTTGGAGACGATTAGCCGCTTTGCTTTGAAAATGACGCGGCGGACTGCGGCTTTCCACGTTGAGCCATTACTGCCGGACATTCCCGCGGAACTTTCCGCGCAAACGTTGTGGCTCACCCTTAGGTAGATGCAACCATAGAGGCCATTGTATCAGGGTTTCGGTGCCAGCGGCCTCAGGGCTTTCGCCATTAACTTCGCACTTCTCCGCACTTTCCCCCGTCCCGACGCACGTGCATTGCTCCGGCAGTGCGATTGACGTGTGAACACAAATACTATCGTGAACTACAACATCTTCTACATCATCGGAGTCATCGTCGTAATCGTCGTCGTCCTAAAGGTACTCGGCTTGTTTTAAGGCGGCACCGCAACATCGTCGCAGCATGCGCCTG
The DNA here is from genome assembly GCA_036388395.1 of Chthoniobacteraceae bacterium. Lineage (GTDB taxonomy): Bacteria > Verrucomicrobiota > Verrucomicrobiia > Chthoniobacterales > Chthoniobacteraceae > DASVRY01. Next base: position 9,374 of record DASVRY010000265.1, on the reverse strand, counting down.
AGGGTGGATAGGGGGCGCCGCTGCGACATTTCTGGAACAGCACCGGGGAACGGGAAGAAGTCCGTCTCGGTTCGGCATCGGGCACAAGAGCTGGTTCTGTCGGGTTGTGCCGCTGCGGGCTTCATGAAAGAGTGGCGGCCTCTTGCCTGTGAGTTTCACGCCTTATCGCCATCTCCTCCGCCCGCTGCTCTTCGCGCTCGATCCCGAACGAGTGCATCACCTGGCCATGGGAGGCCTCCAGCGGTTTGGCCCGGCGATTCAGCGGCTGAGAAAGCCACACGATCCGCGTCTGGCGCGGAACGTTTTCCATGTGCGTTTTCCGACCCCAGTGGGGCTTGCTGCCGGATTCGATAAAAATGCACTCGCCCTGCCAGCATGGGCGGCGCTCGGTTTCGGCTTCGCGGAAGTCGGCACCATCACCGCGCGAGCTCAGCCGGGAAACCCCAAGCCGCGCATTTTTCGGGTGCCAGAGATCGGTGGTCTCATCAACCGGATGGGCTTCAACAACGATGGCGCTGATGCGATCGCCGATCGGCTTAAGCGTCTCGAGGCATCGGGCAAGTGGCCGCGCATCCCAGTGGGAATCAACATTGGAAAATCCAAGGTTACCCCGCTCGCCGAGGCGACGAGTGATTACCTGCTCTCGTTTGAGCGGCTTCAGCACTACGGCGACTATTTCGTGCTGAACATCAGCTCCCCAAACACACCGGGCCTGCGTCAGCTCCAGGATCGTCGCGCTCTCGACGAGTTGCTCGACACCATTCAGCGCCGAAATACCGAACAGAAGCCGGTCTTGATCAAGATCGCACCGGATCTCGAGTGGGCCGCGATCGAGGAAATCCTCGTCCTCGCCGACGAGCACAAGCTGGCTGGTCTGATTGCGACGAACACCACGGTGGACCACTCAGAAGTGCCAGAGCGCCGTCGGCAGCAAGGCGGCCTCAGCGGTTCACCGCTCCGCGCCCGCGCGACGCAGATCGTGCGCTTCATCGCAGAAAAATCCCCAATTCCGGTCATCGCATCGGGCGGAATCGACAGCGTCGACGCAGCATTGGAGAAGCTCGATGCCGGAGCCGCGCTGCTGCAGCTCTATACCGGTTTTATCTACGAAGGTCCGGCGCTGGTCCGCGACATCTGCGACGCTATTCTCCGGCGGAGCGAGAGGTAATCAGGTAAGCTACACCGCGCTCGCAGCGCCGGCTTGAGGAGGGTATGCAACCTCGCACGGGTGAGTCCAATCAGGACGCGAGTGTGGCCAGTGCTAAGTGAGTGGATTTATTCTTCACCACTCCGCGGTCATCCTGGGCGAAGCGCCGCTTTGGGCGCGCAGTCGAAGGACCCCGTGGAAGGTCCGGCAAGATGCCGCCACGGAGCAGACGTGCTGTGCGCTTCGCCTGGCTGAGCCGTTTCGGAGAGCGGCGGGGTCCTTCGACTGTGCTTCGCCCGCCTTTCCGCCTGCGCTCCGCTCAGGATGACGCGTGTGCAGGTGCGGGTGTCTTTACCGTCCTCTGGCTACGGCTTGAGCTCTAGTGAGATGTCGCTTTCTCCGAGCCAAGCCCGGTCTGCGAACGAACTTCCAGCTCGGTGAAGCGCGCTGCAGTTTCCGGCTCGTGGGTGAAGATCGTTCCAAGGTACGCCGCTAGGAAACCAAGCGGGATGGAGACGATGCCTGGATTGGCGAGCGGGAAGGGCGCAGTCTGCGCCGTGTAGAGGCCGTTCTTACTGAGCAGGATGAGGACGATCGAGGAGAGCAGCCCGACGCTGAGGCCAGCGACGGCGCCGGCGGTGTTGAAGCGTTTCCAAAAGACCGAGAAGAGAATCACCGGGAGATTCGCCGAAGCTGCGACCGAGAAGGCGAGCCCGACAAGCATCGCCGCGTTCACGCTGGAGCCGAGCTTGATCGCCAGCGCAATGCTTGCGCCGCCGACCACGAATGCGGTCATCCGGGCAATCTTCACTTCCTGACCGGGCTTCTGTTCGCGGCCGTGGTGCAGCACGTTCGTATAGAAGTCATGCGCGAAGGAGGTGCTGGCGCTCATCGTCAAGCCAGCGACGACCGCAAGGATCGTGGCGAACGCGACGGCGCTGATGAAGGCGAAGAAGAGTTCGCCGCCAAGCACCCGGGCCAATTCGGGCGCGACCATGTTGCCATTCGGCAGCCCTTTCGGATCGAGCGGGATAAAGCCGCCGGTCACCTCAGCCGGAATCGATGTCATTTTCAACAGCGTGGCCGCTCCGAAGCCAAAGAAGGTCGTGAGGACGTAGAAGATGCCGATGATTGCCGTCGCCCAGACGACGCTCACGCGAGCCGTCTTTGCATCCGGCACCGTGTAGAAGCGCACCAGGATGTGCGGCAAACCAGCGGTGCCGAGGACGAGGCCAAGGGCAAGCGAGATGAAGTCGAGAGCGCCCCATGGATTTGCCGCAGTTGCACCGTATGCGAGTCCCGGCTCCAGGAGGTTCCGCGGGGTCTGCGTGCCAGCGTAGTCTGCTTTGGAAACCGCGTCGAAAAACGTGGTGAGACTGTAGTCAAACTTGCCGAGCACCATCCAGCTGAGAGCAAATGCGCCGGCCATGAGCAGTAGCGCTTTAATGATCTGCACCCAGGTCGTGGCGAGCATTCCGCCGAAGACGACATAAACGAGCATCAGGACGCCGACACCGATCACCGCTGGCGCAAAGGGCACACCGATCAGCTTCTCGATAATGCCACCCGCGCCGACCATCTGCGCAATCATGTAAAAGGTGGAGACCACGAGCGTGCTCAGCGAGGCTAGCGCCCGCACCGGACGAGGGCTCAGCCGATAGGCCAGCAGATCCGCCATGGTATATTTACCTGCGTTGCGCAGTGGCTCTGCGACGAGGAAGAGCACCGTTAGATATGCGACGAGGAATCCCACGGAGTACATGAAACCGTCGTAGCCTTTCAGGCAGATGATGCCCGAAATACCAAGGAAGCTCGCGGCGCTCATGTAGTCACCCGCTACAGCCAGACCATTTTGCCAGCCTTTGATGCTGCGCCCCGCTGCAAAGTAAGCGGCCGAGCCGGTCGCGCGCCGCGCGCTGAACCAGGTGATAACGAGGGTGATCGCCACGAAGGCGAGAAACATTCCGAGAGCCGGGGTGACTTGGATGGCGAGCATGTTCAGCGAAGGGGAAAGCGGGCGAGCAATTTGGCGTTCATGATGTCCCAGCGGCGAGCCGCGCGGACATACATCGCGCAGAGCACCCAGGTCATGATGAACTGGGAAAGTGCGAATACGTAGGCGACGTTCACCTTGCCCCACACCTCCTTCTTCATGAGGTCGGGACAATAGCCGACGAGGATCGGCAGCGACATGTAGTAGACGAGGAAGAAGATCGTCGCCGGCAGGATGAAGCGGCGTTTGGCGCGCTTGAGTTCCGCAAAAGCGGGATCGGCGGCCACGGCAGCCCAGTCATATGGGTCACCGTCTTCCGCTGCGGTTTTCTCGTGCTCGGGCTTTTGGCCAGAACGTCCGAGAGGGGCCATGTCAGTTTGCGAACCGACCACTGGGGTCAGGTCGCGGAACTCGTCACCGGGTGTCGGGGAACTCATGGCGCGGAAGCTACCGAGCCCCGCGTGCGGCTGGCGAGAATGTTTTGCCAGTCACGTGCCTCAATCTCATGTAGTGCCAGCCGGGCCCGATGCGCTACACCGGCGGCTCCGCAGCTTCGGCAAACTCGTCACTGGCTCATCGTTCTTATTGAATGCAAATGTCCCGCCATGAAAATCCGGATCACCTACTGGAAAGAGGGGGACGGGCGTTATCTTGGGTACCTGAACGCCTACCCCGAGCACTGGACGCAAGGCGATGATTTGGCTGACCTGAGAGCACAGCTCCGCGATCTCCATGAGACTTTCACGAGCGAGGAGATCCCCGGCATTCGAACAGAAGAGGAACTGGAGATTGCTTAAAGCGAAGAGATCTCGTTGGCGCTTGAGAGGGCCGGTTGCAATCGTCTCCGCCATGGAGCGCGCCACGACATCTACCACAATCTGCAATCTGGAAGATCCCAGTAATGCGGCTTAAGCAGAGTTGTGCGCTCAACGAGCAACTCAGGCGCTACTGGAAGGCAGCGTGGTCTGTCCGAAGCTGATGTCGTAGCCGTCGACATCCTGAATTCCGAACTCGCGACATCCATACGGCTGATCGCAGGGCCCGTAGTCGATGGTTGCTCCGCGACTCCGGAACTCGGCGCACAAGGAATCGGCATCCGTGACCCAGAAGTAGACGTTGCACAGCTTGTCCGAGACGGTCCAATGCGGAACCACGTGCCGTGGATCGTCCGCTTGTTTCAGCATTAGAGAACAGCCGTCCCGATGCAGGATGCAATACGACGGTGGGTCACCGAACAGCTCATCGAAGGCAAAGCCGAGCTTGTCGCGGTAGTATGCGGAAGCCGCAACAATGTCCTTCACGAGCAGGACCGCGGCGCTGGACGCTAGGCGCGAAGGCGTCATTGCTCGTGCAAACTGCCGCAGCCCAGTCGTCTGGCGTGCGCTAGACCTTGGCTGGCTTCTGATTCTCGGCGACCGCGTCCCAGTTCACCACATTCCAGAAGGCCTTGATGTACTCCGGCCGCCGGTTCTGATACTTCAGATAGTAGGCATGCTCCCAGACATCGAGGCCAAGCAATGGAGTGCCTCCCGTGAAGAGCGGTGAGTCTTGATTCGGCGTCGACTCGATGACGAGCTTCCCGCCGCGCACGACGAGCCAGGCCCAACCGCTACCGAAGACCTTCGTTGCGGCGGTGCCGAACTCTTCCTGAAACTTCTCGAAGCTACCGAAGGCTGCGTCGATCCCTTTCGCCAGCTCGCCTGAAGGTTTTCCGTTCTCGTTCTTCTTCAGCGTCCGCCAGAAGAGCGAGTGGTTTGCGTGACCGCCGCCATTGTTTCGCACGTCCTTGCGGATTGCCTCCGGGAGAGCGTCAAGATTTGCGAGCAGCTCTTCGATGCTCTTCTTCTCCATCCCGGGCGCCTGACCGATGGCTTGGTTGAGTTTGCTCACGTAGGTCGCGTGATGTTTGTCGTGATGGATCTTCATCGTCTCGGCGTCGATGAATGGCTCCAGTGCATCGTAGTCGTAGCCGAGCGGCGGAAGCTTGAAGACGCCTTCTCCCTCTTTAACCGCCTGGCCCGAGGCGAGGTAAGGCGCGAGCGCGACGGCTCCGGCAGTGAAGGTGATGGTCCGGATGGCTTTGCGGCGGGTAATCATGGCGGTGAGCGGGTTCCCTCCCATTCGTTACAGGCTCTTCAGCAGGATGTCTTTAAATTCCACGACCATTGGCGGTCCTGCATGGATCTGAAGCGCGAGAATTCCTTCGAGCGCGCGCTTCTCCACCTGCTCATCGGTGAGCTCGATCGTTTGAAAGCTGTTCAGGTAGTGCTCGAGCCGGTTTCCGCGCGCGACGATCCGATACTCGTTCCACTCCTTCTTTTTGTAGTAGCCGTTCTTGATCAGCTCTTCTTTTGTCGATAGGGCGCCGATCACCTTGCGCTCGCCAGCCGCGTTGACGACCACTTTTTCGCTTACATTCGCGAGAAACTTCCGTCCGCGCTCTTCATATAGGAATCCCACCTTGCCTTGCTTGTTCTCGATCTCCGCCTGGTAGCCGGAGACTGAGAATTTCCCAAGATCCTTCGACCGATACTGGATCCCCGAATTGCCGTTCTGAATGCGGAATTTTACCCGCAGCTCGAAGTCGCGCAGGACGCCGCCCTGCCAAATGAGGAAGGTGTTGCTCAAGACCAGTGCGCCAAGGCTGCTCTCGCCACGGATCACACCATCCTTCACCGACCACAACCTGGCGTCGCCATCCCAACCGGTGAGATCGCGCCCATTGAAGATCGGCCGGAACTCCTGCTCCGCTGCGGGCGCAGCGAACGTGATGGCGATGCTAACCAGGCCGAGGAGCAGGGGAAGTCGCATGCCTCGTCTTACGTTCTCCTCCCACCGTGGTAAAGCCCTACAGATCGCTGGTTCCACGCTGCATCTGAGCGCGTGTGCGGCACATCGAGCAATCATCACCCAGCTTCGTGTGGAGCAGGGCGCCAATTTCCGGAGCGACGTAGCCTGGCTCAGCTGGAAGGGCCATTCCGTAGAGGTGCATCGCCTTCGCCCGCGTTCGCGGCTCGCGGAGCGCTTGAAGCTTCAGTGAAGCATCGTTCGCGAGCGCGAACTCTTTGCCCGGAGCGATCTCTCTCGCGATGCTGAGCGCCTCGATTGCACTAATGATGGCGGTCGTGCGCTCGGCCGATCCAATGCGCACGAGAAACTGTTGCCATTCGCGAAAGGTCAGATTCTCCAGGAAGATAAAGACGAGGAGTTGCGAGGTCGGGGGCGCGATGTCCGGACGTGAGGCGAGGTGTTTCAACACCGGCCCCACTTGAGCGGGCGTGCGACCACCTGGCTGAAGAAGGGTGTCTGCTGCTACGAAGCCTGATTTCGAGGACAGCCACACGGCACGGACGTCGAGCTTTGCTTCACCCTTTGCTGGCGTGTTTAGCCTGGCAGATCGGAGGGTGGTGAACGCTGCCTCCGTTGTAGTTGCGGTGAAGACCAGACCCGGGTCGACGCGTAGCGCGAGTGGGGCTTGCGTGCCATTCTTCACGTGGAGCTGAAGCCCGACGTTGGTCCTTCGGCTGATCTCAACATACACGCCGGAGATGCGAAGCGCTTCGTTCAAGGAGAGCGTGCCTGCCTCGCCGGTAGACGCAGCATCCTCGGCCGCGAGGATTGTTGGCCCGCAAAGCAGGAGGAGAAATGCGACGGCGCGAGACACGGGGCTTAGATGCTGCATCAGCAGGCGGTGTCAATATTTGACACGTCGCGGGTCACCGCCCAACTTCCGCGATGGCTCCACATGCCGCATCGATTTCGCTGTGCCTGCTGCTTATGCTGAAGAGCTTCGCTGCGGCTGTGCCGACCGTCCAGGCGGAGGTGGCGGAGCCGGTTCTCGAGGAGTTGATGGGCGGCTGTTCTCTTCGCTGCGCCTTTAGCTGGAGCGTGGAGGTGACGGAGCCCGACGGGAAACCAGAGATCACGCAGCGGCTTAATGATGAGTCGGCGACCACCGCCTGGACTTCAGCAGCGCAGGGCGGAGGAGTCGGCACAAAGTTCCGGCTGCTCTTCCCTGCAAAGCTCACGGTCGAGCAGGATCGCACGCCCGTTTATGGTCTCGATCTCATCAACGGCAATTGGAAGAACGAGCCCCTTTGGCGGGAGCATGCTCGCTTGAAGAAGGTTCGGCTATTTTACAAAAGGAAAGCGCTTCAGGATGTCGTCTTCGCCGACTCGCGCCGGTGGCAACGGGTGCTCTTTCCGGATATCTATGTGCGGGCGGGCGACTATCTAACTGTTGAAGTGCTCGAGGTTTATCCTGCGGCAAAAGGGCTAGCCCTCTCGGAGTTCGTGCTTGAAGGCGCGCACTAGCTTTCCAGCGAACTTGGATGCAGCGGAGCTGCGGCCGCGGATGTTTGACCACGGATGGATTGGATTCAACGGATGGGGAGAACTGCTGCGAAGACGCAGTGAAAGGTTCTCCCAAGTTTGCCCTCCATCCGCTTAATCCGTGGTAAAAATACCACCTGGCTTACCCGCGTGCGTTCGCTGCCGCTCGACCGCGAAGAGAATCGCCAACCCAATGAGCAGCGCGATGTTCCCCCCGATATGGAGAGGGAAGTTGGTTGCATTATCTTCCCGGCCAAAGCAGCCGCAGGAGATATCGAGACCGCGATACCACGCACTGGCGATGGCCCCGATGAAGACTGTGGTCATTCCCGCCAGCGCCGCCAGTGCGCCTAAATAGAGGCGTTTCGCGAGTAGCGCGAAACTGGCGACAACTTCCAGCCACGGGAGATAAGTCGCGGTCAGGACCGATACATCCCACGAGGTAAGCTGGAAGTTTCGCACGTCCTGCGCGAACTGCTGCGTGTCCCACGCCTTGATCGCGCCTGCGTAAAGAAACAGTCCTGCGATGCCGATGCGCAGCACGAGCAGGGTTACTTTTGCTGCCATGCCTCCCACCCTCCTTTCAGCACAAAGACGCCGTCGAGTTGCAGTTCCTTCGCCAGACGCTCCGCCATTTCATGAGCGTCGTCATCGGAGCCTCCCTTGCCATAGACGATCGTCGACTTCTCCGGATCCCATTGGTCGAGGAAGGGGGCAACCATAGCGTCCCACTCCGCAGCGGTGAGACGCAGAGAGCCGGGAATGTGGCCACTCTCGAACGCTGCTTCGTCGCGAACGTCGACCCAGAGCACTTTGTCGCCCCAAGTCTGTGCTGTCGCCAGGCGCACTTCATTGGCGAGGAGCGGTTCCTCCTTGCGCCACTTGAGCTGGGTGAATCCGGAGACGAGCGCAGGGATCAAAGCAAGGCTGCCGATTAGCGCAAGCTCGCGGAAAGTACGCGCAATCACTTGATGCGGGCGTGAATCCGATAGCGCCGCGGAGCGTCTGGGGGATGATTCGTCTCCAGAGTCAGCTCGGCCGTTTCCTTGCGAGCCGTGTCTTTTGGTCGGACGGAGACGACATAACTTTTCCCTTCCTCGACCGCCTGGAGCGAGGCGATGAGTTGCGGGTTGGAAGAGGTGACACTAGTCACGCGGATCGGCGCGCCGCTCGCCGTGAGCCGCACCTCTTTCGCATCTGCAGCCTCGCCGATCCGCCAGAAGACCAGTGCGGGCTGAATCGTGAGCGGCTCCTGCACCCAAACCCGGAGATCGAGCACTGTCGGCTGCTGCTCGGCATCGGTAATCACCGTGGCGGTCTTTCGTTGCTGGCCAATGCGCGAGCCGAACGTGAATTTCACCTTCACGTCGCCGGTCTCCCCTGGGCCGTAGGACTTCTTGTCCGGCACAGCAGAGGTGCAGCCGCAGGTCGTGCGCACCTTCTTGATCGTCACCGGCTGCGTCCCCGCATTCCGAAAGGTAAACCGCGTCTCGACAAACCGATCTTCCGGGGTGCGGTGAAACTCCTGCACAGGATTATCCCACTTCAACTGCGCGGAGGCAGCGGTGGCGAAGAGGAAGAATGGCAGCGCAGCGCGGAGCATGCGTCCGTGGTAGCGCCCGCTTGGAAAAAAGCAAGGGAGGGGAGCGGATGCTGGCATGGAAGGCATGCGCTAGCCCCGGGTGAAACGCAAATGACTTGCAGCGCTCCCTTCGATGCGTACGCTTTCAGCCATGCAACGCACTGCTCTTTTTTCCCTCCTCTGCGTTTCACTGCTGTCCACGACCGCCGAGGCAAAGATTCGCGTCTCAAGCTTTTCGACCATCCTCACTGAGGTGGCGGAACGCGTCGGTGGCGGCCGCGTGGAAGTGACTGTGCACGTTAAACCCGGTGTGGATCCCC
>DASVRY010000264.1:0-6273 GCA_036388395.1 Chthoniobacteraceae bacterium | reverse complement strand
GTGGCGGCGGGTGCAGTGCTCATAAAAAGGAATCCCTCTTCCTCTCCATCGGCTTCGGCAATCTGGCAAGCCGGAGCGTCTGGAGAGAAAGAGGGAAAATGCTGAGTGGAAGGGTGCTTCTAGTCGGCGAAGAGCGGACCTTCAGGCGCGGTGAAGACGCGATCCGAGATCAGGAAGGATGCTGGTGGATCTGGATCATTGTAGTCCGTCGGACGGCGGAGATTGCGGCCGATCGTCGCATCTTCCGGCTGAGTCTGCGCGATGTGCACAGGCGTTCCCACCTTGGTTAGCGCGAAGAACTTCGGCGCGACATTCTTGTGCAGGCGGAGGCAACCGTGGGTGCGGGGCGTCGGCCAAACGGAGCCCACATGGAAGCCGTACTGTGGCTTAAACTCGACCCAATAGGCCATCGGGAAGCCAACGTAGCGGCCTGGTGTTGCGCCAGCCTTGGTCGGGATGATCCGATCGCCCTGCACGGCGAAGCCGTAGGAGTAGGAGCGCTTCTTCTCGATCTTCTTCGTTACACGGTAGCTGCCCATGGGCGTCGGCTTCTGCGCGGTGCCAATCGCGGTCGCGGTGACGAGCAGCGGGCGATCCCCTTCCATCACGTAAACGGCGCGATTCGCGAGCGAGACTTTGACGCGGACGTTATTGGGATTTTGCGGGCGATAAGCCGTGGCGTTGTAGGTGCCGCCGCCAGTGATGGGGCCGGAGGCGCAACCACCGAGCAGGGCGAGACCCGCAGCGAGGCTGAGAGCAGAGAGAAGACGTTTCATGAAGGGGCCAAAGGGAACTGCTGGGCGCGGTGTTGTCAATCGACTTGCGCCTCCGCTTTTGCAGCCGGTTCGGACTGGCGGCTAAACTCGGGTGCGGCCTTTGCCGACCTTTGCGCTACCCTCCACAATCTCCCGCAGCAACTTCTCAAATTTGCCCGATCGATTGGCGTAGGCCGGATACTCCGCCACCCCATCTTCTGGACGATAGCGGAAGTGCTTATACGGCCAGAGCCACTGCTCAGGACGGGCGCGGATGATAGGTTCAAAGCGGTCCCAGCAGCGTTGCGCGATCTCCTGCACTGACGCCCCTTCCGGCCACTCGACCGGTTCGTGCGCGATCACCCGGCATCGACCATCCGCCAGCGGCTCTGTCTCGAACGGGACAAGTAACGCGCCGATCCGCTGCGCAAGCACCGCGTGTAGCATGGTGACGCACATCTTCATCCCGAACGCTTCGATCACCGTGGCCGCTTGCGTGGGATGGAGCGTGAGATCGACGAGCATCTCGGTGGCGCCGCCGCGCTTCACTGCCTTCAGCAAACGCAGCATCGAGTTTTCCTGCGGGATGATCGTGTGCCCCGAAACCTGGCGCAGCTCGCTGAAGATCGCGCTGAGTCGCGGGTTCTTGAAGTTCTCGGCTACTGCAGTATTCGCGAAACCATAGAAACCGCAGGCGAGGCTGCCCCACTCGAAATTGCCATGATGTACCCCGAGCCACACGGCGCCGCCGCCGCTCTGCTCATGGCGCACGCGCAGCTCTTCAAAGCCTTCGAGGACGAGGTAATCGCGATAATTTTCGCGAGTGAGGTTCTGCCCCCAGAAAAGATCGAGCATCGTGCGGGCGAAGTTCTGGTAAGAGCCCCGGACAATCCGTGCGCGCTCCGCGTCGGAGCTCTCCGGAAGCGCACATGCGACGTTGCTCAGCGCGACTTCCCGGCCGCGCCCATCGCAGGTCCACGCGGCTGCTCCGAGCACCTTCGCCAGCCGCAGACAATTCGCCCGCGACAATCGCGGAATGGTCCCGGCGAGGAAACGGCACCCGAGTTCTTCGAGGCGGTAGCGGAAACGTTTCCAAACGGACATCGCTGCAGCCTATCGCGCACGGCGCGGGATATAGAATCAGGAAAAGACCTGGGTCATCCTGAGCGAAGTCGAAGGACCCCGCCGCATCACGAGCGGCGTTGCTTCGGGTGAAGTCATCTCGGTTTGATTAATGTGCCACGCGAAGCCACGGGGTTCTTCGACTGCGCTCAGAATGACTCGTTGTTCGTTGGTTCAAAATGGGCATGCGCCGCCTCTCCCGTTTCCTATTCCTGCTTTCCTGCCTTCCTAATTCACTTCCCCAGTGCAAGGTGGCGGCACCGAAATGGACCAGGAAACTCTCCTCCCGCTGCTCCGCGCAATCCTCGCGCAGCCGACCGCGCCCTTTCACGAAGACGCAGTCCGCGCCGAGATCACGATGCAGCTCGCGCAGTTGCCGCACGTCACGCTGGAGCAGGATGATTTTGGCAACGTGATCGCCTGCTACCGCGGCTGCTCGGATCACCAGGAATACGCCTTCGCCGCGCACATGGATCATCCGGCATACGTCGCGGACGAGTTCCTCGGCGGAGTCCCGGAGGCGCACCGCGCGAATGGCCGCACCCGAGACTTCGGCGCATTCGCCATGTGGGATCTGCCGGCCTGTGAAGTGCGCGATGGGCTGATCCACTCCCGCGCCTGCGACGATCTGATTGGGTGTGTAGCGATTGTCGCGCTGTTTCAGGAACTCGAACGGATCGACGCCGAGGCGACCGTCTACGGGCTTTTCACACGCGCGGAAGAGGTGGGTTTTGTCGGAGCGATTCAGCTCGCGAAGTCGGGCCTCGTGCCGAAAAACCTCACGATCGTCTCGCTTGAGACGAGCTCCGAGAAGGCGCCCGGCTGCGCGATGGGAGCTGGTCCGATCATCCGCGTGGGCGATCGCACCTCGATCTTCGACGACGCGGCGACGGCCGCCTTCGTGCAGCTCGCCACGGCCGCGAAGCTGCCTTTTCAGCGTTGCCTGATGAGCGGCGGCACGTGCGAGGCGACGGCTTATCAGCTCTACGGCTACCGCACAGCCGGGCTTTGCGTGGCCCTGGGCAATTACCACAACTGTGCACCGGCCGAGCAGATCGCCGCCGAATACGTCGCACTCAGCGATGTCTCCGGAATGGTCGAACTCATGCGGCTCGCCGCGATGAACGAGCAACCCGTGGACCCGCACCGCGCCTTGCGAGAACGCCTCGAGGCTGGCGTGGAGAAACACCGACGCTTCTTTTAGTTAATTGATCGGAGCGCCGATCTCTCGCTGCTCCTTCTCTGCAGCGCCTCGCGACCGCGGGCCGTAGTGCGGGAGGGTCGCCCCCGCCTCATACGCGCCGAGATCCGGCGCGTTGCCGGTGAAGCCGTCATTGATGCCCGGCAACTGTTCTCCGCGGTCCAAAGCATCGCTGCCTCGCTGCAAGCGGAGGTCTGCTGCCGCATGGCTTTCGTCGGTCGAGACCGGAGGCTGTACGCCGCTCGCAAACACGCCTGATGCATCAACGATGGCCGAACGCCGCCAGATGGGGGCGTTCCGCAACACTTCCTTGTGTGTCGCGTAGCGGCCGTCGTTCCACTTCAGGAACATCTTCCACGGCCCCCCACCGATCCCATCGAAATCGAAGTCGCACTCGATCATCTGCGGCGACGCTTCAAATGCGTAGCCCGCATCGGTGCCAATGAAGAGATTGTTCCGCGTACGACAATGTCGGACGGGCGCGCTCGTATGAATGAGCAGCGGCGCACCTGCCTTCACGCTCGTATTATGAAAGATCTGCACGCCGGACGGGCTGTTATGCAGCTTAAACGGAGCTGCCACGACGTTATACATCGCATTGCGCACGATGTAAGCCGGCCCCCCGTAGAGCGGCTGCGTGGAGATTCCTTGGTAGACATCGGTCAGGCGATTGGAAAAGCAGCGCACGTTGCGTTCGGAGTAATCGAGTTCAATGCCGTCATCAGTCATCGCCGAGATCTCATTGTGGTGAATGTCGATGCCTGCACACCGCCGCGATGGGAAAGTATCAATCCCATCGGCAAAGCCATGGATGCGATTGTAACAGACCACGTGGCCCTCGCCGGTCAGCTGGACGCCACGTGCATCCTCGATGCCTTTGGTGCGGGGCCAGGTGGAAGGTCCCTCGATAATAGTGTCGGAGATAAACCAGCCGCGCACCTTGTCATCAGCATTCACCGTCGCGACGATGCCATACTCCACCGCTGTCAGCGTGCAGCCTCGCACCACGATCCGAATGCCTTTTCCGCCATGCCGCAGTGTTAGCCCTTCAAACCAGACATCCTGCGTCTGATCGGCACTAATCAACCGTCCTCCAGCATCAGCGCTTCCGTCGCGTCTATCGATGATCACCTCACCATCACCCGCAGCTCTCCAGATGATCGGACGTCCTGCTTCACCGCTCTTGCGGATCAGCCATGGAGGTGGATAACTCCCCGCGCGAAGCAGGAAGATCGTGCCCGGCCGGGCGTGCGCCTGTGCCGCGGCGAATCCGCGGAACGGATCTAACGCACTGCCGTCGCCACCGGCCGAGCCCGGCATCACGTGATATATCTTGGCGTCTGTGGGAGCAGTGGGTTCCGCGATCGTGCGCGCCTGGAGGAGCGCTTCCCGACCGCCGCCATCCGGATCCGCTAGGACGAGCCTCAGCTCGTAGGCAGTGTCCGGCTGGACAAAGAGCGCACTACCGGCAAAGAGCCACGCCCCCGCCGGCACCTCAACGCTGCTCTCGCCTTTCTCGCTTAGATGTGCGCCCCGCTCCACCCGCACGAGCGGCAGCATCTCGCGCCACTCACCACCGGCAACCCGGCAATTCATCTGTACCTCAGCATTCTGATTGGCGTCACCTGCAACGATCCAGTGCACGCCAATAGAGTGCAGCGTCGGCATCTCCAGCACCGGCTCGCCCGCGGGCGCGGCGGCCGTGCTCTCCTCTGCGACTGTTTCGCACGTCAGCAATGCCGAAGTAGCTAGGAGGAGGAGAGTGGCCGGGGGGCTCAGTGTCATCCCTGCCGCATACTCTACTTTCCATCATACTCAAAAGCAGGATCGCCGATTTGCGGTGAAACGATCCAGCGTTACTCTGCTGCCTTGTCCCCCATGAAGAAGTCACCTCTGCAGCTGCGGCTCGCCTCCCTCGTTACCGCAGCTACCTCCTTACTCATCCCCCAGGCGAGCTTCTCCGAACTCCCAAAGGTCGGCGTTGTCTCCCATGTAAAGGTGCTCTCCAACAAGGTGCCCGATGTCTCCAGCGTCGAGGCGTGGAAGTACTCCTACATCAAGCCGGGTATGAACGATGAGCAAAAGGCGCTCGCCGTTTGGGAGTCAGTTTTCACCTATCAACACCAGGACTCGCCACCAGCGGAGTATCTGCACGCGGGTGATCTGGTGCTGGACCCCATTAAAGGGATGAATGTGTATGGCTACTCGTTTTGCAGCGTTGCCTCCGCGCATGTGCAGGCGCTTGCCCGCCACGTTGGCCTGCAGGCTCGCGGGTGGACCATTCATCGGCACGTCGTGCCGGAAATCTTCTACGACGGCGGGTGGCGCCTGCTCGACGCCTCGCTAATCACCTGGTTTCCAGAGGCCGACGGCAAACCCGCCAGCGTCGAGGAGATCGTGGCCGGAGTGAAAGAGTGGTCCGTGAAGCATCCCGAAATTGCAGGTGATGAGAAAAAGCTGCGGACCTATATGCGGAGTGGCGGTTGGAAGAACGGGCCCGAGATCCTCTCACGCTGCAGCTATTTCGATGAGAATGGCTGGCTTCCGGCGGCGACCCATGGCTGGTATGCCACGATGGATGAGTATAGCGGCAAGACGCTGTTTCCTTACGAGTCAGGCTACTCGAAAGGCTACCAAGTGAACGTTCAGCTCCGCGCCGGCGAGCGGATCACCCGCAACTGGTCGCACAAAGGTCTGCACGTCAACATGGACACCGGGGATGCACCCGGAGCGATGAAAGAGAAGGTCGGCGAAGGCGGTCTGCGCTATTCTCCGAAGTATGGTGATCTGGCACCTGGCCGGGTGGGAAATGGCACGCATGAGTATGACGTGCCGCTCGCCCGCGGAGCCTTTCGGGGAGGCGCATTGCTCGTGGAGAATCTCGCCTCGGCCAGGCGCGAAGCAACAGGCGCCAGCGTTACATGTGCAGAATCCAGCCTCGCCCGGCGTGCTCGTGATTCGGATGCCGAGCAGCTATGTATATCTAGGCGGCGAACTCGCGATGAATGTTGCAATCGGTAATGCTGGGAACATCGAGGTGCTCCTCTCGGAGAACAATGGGCTGGATTGGAAGCCATTGGCCGAGGTCATCCATTCAGGCGATCAGCGCATCGATCTAAAGCCGCATGTTTTCTGCCGCTATGACTATCAGTTGAAGTTCGTGCTCAGCGGAAGCGGGAGCGGGATCGATGAGCT
>DASVRY010000263.1:0-11258 GCA_036388395.1 Chthoniobacteraceae bacterium | reverse complement strand
CGGATCGGTCGCCCGACCACGATATGATCCGCGCCGTTCAGGAACGCTTCCCGCACCGTCACCGTCCGCTTTTGATCATCCGTCCCCGTCTGGTCAGCCGCACGAATGCCCGGCGTAATAAGCAGCGGCCCCGCGCCGATTTCCCGCCGAATGCGAGCCGCCTCCTGGCCCGAACAGATCAGCCCATCGATCCCGCTCTCCACCGCTCGCCGTGCGCGCGCGAGCACGAGATCGGCAACCGCACCCGACCACCCAAGTTCCGCCGCATCGGTTTCGTCAAAACTCGTGAGCACCGTCACCGCGAGCAATTGCATGCCGCCCTTCACCTTCACCGCTTCGCGATAGATCGAACTCGTCCCGTGCAACGTGCAGCACGCCACCCCGCTCCGCGCGAGATTTGCCACCGCCCCGCGCACGGTCGCCGGCACATCATAAAATTTCAGATCAGCGAAGATCTTCTTCCCGCGCCGGCTCAGCTCCTCGAGCACTTCGAAGTAGCTCCCGCTCATGCACAATTCCAGCCCGACCTTGTAGAAAGTTACGGCGTCGCCGAGCCGCTCCACCCATTCCAGCGCCTGCTCTTTCGTCGGCACATCGAGCGCGAAAATCAGGCGATCGGAAGGCGAAATTGGCTTGGTGGAAAGCTGGGACGCGTCGGACATCCCGCGGATATTATGAGGCACCGCATCCTGCGCGAGCGGAAACAAACCTCGAGGGCTCGGCGACAGGAGAAGGAGGTAGCCCACCACACTCCACACCGCGAGCTTAGCCGGCACGCTGATCAGAAGAGTCTCGCGGGCGGAGCTGTGGCGCCTGTTAATACTAGATCTCGTAAGTGTAAGCCGGGTCTGGAGCGGAGTCGCCGGCGGTTGCAGCGCTCGATTCCTGAAGTTCAGTCTCGAGCCTACCGGCGAGTTGCTGCGCCTGGGTGCGGAGTTCGGGCACGGCGGTGGTCTCGAAAATCATTCCTTTCTGCGGGCTGCCGAGGGTGAAGACATTCCCCTGCTGTTCGCCGCGGGCGTTAAGCACGGCTCCTCCGGGAGCGACATCGAGGCCGAGGAAGAGCGGGTCCGGGCGAATGAGGCCGCGTGCGAAGAGCTGCAGGACGAGCGGGTCAGTGAGGTTGTGGTAGTTCGACTCGGGTCCGGTGCAATTCACCACGTAGTCGACGCGGAGACATTCGGCGGCGGCGGGGCATGGCTTGCGGATGAAGACCTCGAACTGCTCTCCGGTCTCGCGGATTTCCTGCACCCGGGCGCGATGACAGACGAGGCGGCCGCTTTGCTCCAGACGAGCTTTCACGCTCAGCACGTCTCGCGATGCGCGGTGCCGGTGTGCCTCCCAATATGGTCGCAAATGCCGGAGGAAACGGCGGCGCTCGAGGTGAGTGAGACGGCGCCAGAACTCCTGCGTCAGCGGACGGAGCGAATCGATAACGGAACGCCAGTTCACTCCATTCTCAGCGGCACGAGCGATTTCGGCGCGGACACGGCGCAGCATGCCGCGGGCGGTGGTGGGCAGAGTCTCGGGGCGCAGGAACGGCGGATACGGCGCGCTCTGCTGGTGCGGCTGAGGAAAAAGTCCGCGGCGCGACAGGACGTGGATCATCCCACCGCGTTTTGTGTGTTCCAGACTGAGGAGGAGATCGAGCGAGGTGAGGCCACTGCCGAGGATAAGGATATCGCCGGGCGCGGAAAGTTTCTCGGCTGAGTCCGGGGACCACGGGGAGTTCACGTAGTGTGGGCTCGCGTGAAAATGCCGGTCGCGAAGACGCGGGTCGCCGGGCGGGAAATTCCCCAGCGCGAGCACGACCTTTCGCGCGCGCAGCAGTCGCCCATCGTGCAACTCGATGCGGAGTTCACCACTCGTGAGCGGTTGAACGTCCACGGCTTCTCCCCGCAGGCGCTTGAGCTGGCCGCCCGCGGCTTCAGCGCCCGCCAGCACGGAAGCGACGTAGCGCCCGTAAATCATCCGTGGGACAAACGTGCCGGCATCGACCGCCTCGATCCCAACCTGCCGCAGCTCAGCGCCATGCGAGCGCAGCCAGTCGAGGAAGTGATCCGGCCGATCCGGGAAAGCGCTCATCTTGCCGGCCGGCACATTCAGGAGATGCCGCGGGCAATCGGTGCCGTAAGCCACCCCACGCCCGAACTCCCCACCTTTCTCAATCAGCGCAACCGCCGGCGGCTCGGTGGTCGTCCCGGTCAGTAGATGCACCGCCACCATGGTGCCGCTGAAGCCCGCTCCGACGATCGCGACGTCGTATGTCGGTTCGAAGTTCATAGTGGGCTGCGTAGCTCATCCTGACGGTTGGATTGCGCCCCACGTACGCCATCTCGGAGTCGCACGGCGAACGTGCTGCACATGGAAGGGATTTTTAGAAAGTGGAAGCAGCCGCAGCAACCCGCTCGAATCTCTGCGCTGTGGGAGCGTTACTCGCGCGGGTTGGCCGCGGCTCTATCTCCGCGCGGATCAGCTCCAGGCACTGGCGCTTGAGGCCCATGAATTCAGGACTCGTGAGTAGATCCTGGGTGCGCGGCCGCTCCAACGCGACGGGCAGCTCCGCCTTGATCCGTCCTGGCCGGCGGGTGAAGAGCGCTACGCGGTCGCTAAGGAAAAGCGCCTCGTCGATATCGTGCGTGACGAAGAGCACCGTCATGCGGAATTCGCTCCAGAGCTGCAGCAGCATCTCCTGCATCTGCAGCCGGGTCTGGGCATCGAGCGCGCAGAACGGCTCATCCATGAGCAGCACGCGCGGACGATTCACGAGCACGCGTGCGAGGCTGACGCGCTGCTGCATTCCACCGGAAAGCTGTGCGGGATAGTGATTACGGAAGTCGCTCAGCCCGACGGTGTCGATGATCTCCCGAGCCTGCTCCGCGCGCTCCCGCCTTCCGACGCCGCGCATCTTGAGGCCAAACTCCACGTTCTTCGCCACCGTCTTCCACGGGAAAAGCGTGTGCTGCTGAAAGACCACGCCGCGATCGGCGCCCGGTCTGCGCACCGGCTGATCATCGACGAGCAACTCGCCGGCTGAGAGCGGCGTGAAGCCGGCAATCGCCCCGACGAGCGTGGACTTCCCGCAGCCGGATGGTCCGAGCACGCTCAAGAATTCGCCTGGCGCGATATCGATATCAATCTGGCGCACGGCCTGCACCGCATCGCGGCCGCGGCCAAAGAGCACTTCTCCTCCGCGGATGCGGATCGCGCCGAGTCCACGCGTGCTTTCATTCCTATTAAGCGAGTTGTTCATGTGACTTCTCCTCCGATCTGAAACCAAGGCATCAGGCGGCTTCCGAGCTGCTTGATGATCGCGCTGCTCAGCATCCCGAGCAGCCCGATCGTGATCATCCCGAGCACAATGTCCGGGTAGTTTTGCAGCGTATAAGCTTCCCAGGTGTAGTATCCGATCCCGAACTGCCCGGAGATCATCTCCGCGGTAACCAACGAGAACCACGAGGTGCCCATGCCGATGCTCAGCCCGGTGACGATCGACGGCAGCGCGCCAGGCAAGATCACTTCGCGGAACACCGCCAACCGGCCCGCGCCCAGCGTCATCGAGGCGAAGACGAGCTTGCGATCGAGGCTTTCCACGCCATGCACCGTGCTGAGCAGGATCGGGAAAAACGCGCCAATGAAAGTGATGTAGATCATGCTCTGCTCAGCCGTGGCGAACATGAGGATCGCGAGTGGAATCCACGCCACGGCGGGAATCGGCCGCAGCACTTCGAGCGGCGCCAGGAGCAGATTCCCGGCGACACGTGAACGCCCAATAATCATCCCAAGCGGCACCGCGAGCGCGGCGGCGATCGCGAATCCGGCGAAGATGCGCAGCACGCTGCTGCGCACGTGCGAGATGAGTTTGGGCGACTGCGCAAGCCGCACGCCCGCGGATGCGACCTCGGTCGGCGGCGGCACATTGGCAAAGCGCAGAAAGCCGATTTCGAGCTGCTTCGTCGAAGCGAGCTGCCACAGCCCGAGACACGCTGCGATCGATAGCAGCCGCACCACACCCGAACGCACCACTCCCCTCCACCGCCCCGCCGGTCCGCGCCGTGGCGCACCAGCGAGGTCGATGGTTTCCCTATCACCAAGCGAAATGGAATCTGGAGCGAGCGTGTTCATCGGATCGATCGCGGAGCCTGTCGGGATCAGCGTTTCGCCGTCTGCCGCGTCTTGTCGCCGAGTGCTTTGCTCGCGTCTTCAAAGGCCACGACATCGCCGCCATTCTTGGTAGCCCACTCGGTCGCAGATTCTTTCAGGAGAAACGCTGCGAGCTTTCCTCCGTGGTTCACATACCAGACTTTGTCGGCGAAGAGCTTGTTCCTGCTGTTGCGGTCGTGGACGTAAGTCACGCGCACGCTCTTCGCTTCCGCGCCCAGTTGCTTCGCGGCGGCGAGCGTGGCTTCGGGCGAGCTGTAGAGCCGCACCTGCGCTTCGCCCTTCACCCAGATCTGCCCGGCGAGCTTCGGCTCCGCGATCGGGGCGCCGGTGTCGTGCGCCTTGCCGCTCAGCGGAAGCGGGCTGTAGTCCGCGAGCCGCGCGTTATAATCCGCGCCGAATTCCTTTGCCGCCTGGCGGATGAATTTGTCGGTGACGAAATCATCGACGTTTACCGTGCGATCAGTGCGCTTCAGCTCACGCAGCGTGACCTCCGCCTGGCGAATCGCCGCGACGTATTCCGGCTTTAATGTGAAGTCGCGAGTCTGGATTCCCGCTGGGCCGTGGAATGCGTAGTGCACCTCCGCCTCGACACCGGTCCACCCAGCAAGCTTCTCGCTTAGCTCCTCGGGCTTCTCGCGCAGCAGCTGATCAGCTTCCAGCGTGGCTTTTAGATACGCGACGACCAGCTCCGGGTATTTCTCCGCGAAATCGGAGCGCACCTGGACTCCGTGGGTTGTGGTGACGCCGGTCGAGCTGCCGTCGTAGATCTTCCGCGCGATGCCGCGGAAAGGGAACAGCTCGCCAAACGGGACAAAGTTAGCATGAGCGTCGATCTGGTTTGCCTTGAGCGCGCTGCCGCCGACCTCCGGCGCTTGCGAGACGAGCGACACGTCGCGTTCCGGATCCCAGCCGTGATCCTTGATCGCCCGCAGCAGCATCGCGTGGCCGGTGGAACCAAACGGCACTGAGATCCGCTTACCCTTCAACTCCGCAAAAGACTGCACCTTCGAACCAATCGGCACGAGCACGGCGTTCCCAGCACCATTGATTCCGCCGGAGAGCGTCGCGATGTAGAGCGTGCGGACGCCGTTCTTAGCATTGTCGAATGCAGCGCGGCCGAGGATCGAGGGAAAGTCGGCCATGTTGCCGATATCGAGTTTGTTGGCGAGCAACTCGTTGTTCAGCGGCGGGCCGGAGGGGAAGTTATGCCAGACGACGTCGAACTTCGCGTCCTTGTATTTGCCGTCTCGAGGCAGGTGTTTTTCGAGGAGCTTCAGCTCGCGGACGACGGCGCCGCCGGCTGCGCAGTTGATCGTGGTGTCCTGCGTCCCGATACCGATGCGGATCGTTTCCGCCGCGGCGGCGATGGAACTCAGGAGCGTTAGGGCAAGTGCGTGGCTCGCCAGATGGATGATGCGTTTCATGTGGGTTGGTTTGGTTTGCTGCTGCGCCGAGAATCAGCGGCGCGCTGTGCGAACTCCCGGCGTCGGGTCGCCACAAAGTCGGTTAGGTTAAAGTTAGATTGTGCCCAGCCGCTCCAGGGCGCGTGCGGCGGCTTTCTGCACTCCGGTGTCGGGATCGTGGAGCAAAGCCGCGACCGCTGCGCGGGCGGTTGGGTCGGCGATCTCGCCAAGCGCGTTCGTGGTAGCGATGCGCATATCGGCCAACTCGTGCTGAAGAAAGGGCAGGATCGCTGCGGTAACGGACACGCGCAGCTTGCCTAGTGCGGTCACCGATTCTTTCACCACCTGCCAGTGCGAATCCGCCAGGGCCTGCTGCAGTCCTGCGGCGGTGGCGTTCGACGGAAATCGCGCCAATGCTATCGCTGCCTCGCGACGCACCTGCCAGTCTTCATCGACGAGGGACGGGAGCAGATCGATCGGAGTTGCGAGCTGTGGAAAGAAGGCTACTGCGCCGACCGCAATCTTACGCACCTCTGCTTGCGGATCGCGAAGGGCGGCACGAAGCACAGGCAGCGCCTGTGCATCCTGGAGGTGAGCCAAAGCGATGATTGCCTCGCGTCGCACCTCGGGTGAGGCGTCTTCGGCTGCGATTTGCAAGGCTGGCAAGGCCAACTGGCTCCGATGCTCGCGCACTGCAAGAATTGCTGCAGCGCGAGCTTCCTCGTCGGTGTGGGCGATTCCCGCGATGAGCAACGCGGTCGCGTCGCTCGTGCGGAACTCGCGGAGCGAAGCGCGGGCGGCTGCAGCCACGTCGCCATTCTCGTCCGCCGCGCGGTCGAGCAGCGCTGGGATGGCCCGCTCGTCGCCAAGCTCTTCGAGCGTTGCAACGGTCAGCCGGCGAACGGTGGCGTCGTCATCCTTCAAGAGCGGCAGAAGCTCAGCGACGTCGATGACTTCGAAGTCGTCCTGCAGCTCGGTAAGCGCGACGCGCCGCGTATCAAGATCGGGACTACGCAGCCGTTCGGAGATGGATCCGGAAGCAATCATGGCTAGCGAAGCAGGAACGGCATTTTCACCGTGATGGCGTTTGTCGGGCAGTCCACCTCGCAGGCGAGGCAATACCAGCAATCGTCGAACTTCATGTGCGATTTGCCTTTGTTCAGGTCGATCGCAAGGCAATCGACCGGGCACGATTCCACGCAGACGTGGCAGCCGGTGATGCACTTCGTTTCGTCAACCACGACGGGCACATCGAAGACTTTCACCGTCTGACGATTCGGCGCGATACGGGCTTCGTGAGCCGCGGCGACTTCAGAGTCGAACTTCAGCCGGCCAGCGACTTTAGGCATTGGTGTGCTCATAAGAGGTTAGGCGAGGCTGAGGGCTTCGGCAGGCTGGTCGATGCGCAGCCGGTGGTAGGTTTGCATCTCGTCGTCATCAAGCGGCACGACATACGGCTCCACTGGCCGCTTGAAGGTCTCCATCTCGCCATCGCTGCGCTGCCGCAGGATGCCGTGGACGAACCAATTCTTGTTGTCCATATCCGGATAATCCTGCCGGTAGTGATACAGACCCCATCGGCTCTCCGTGCGGAAGAGCGAAGCGCGAGCGGCCATCTCGGCGCAGTCGCGGATGAAGTAACACTCCATGGCGCGCATAAGGTCGTGCGGATTCGCGGCGCCGAGCTGCTCGAGTTCTTCGCGAGCGCGGAGGAAGTAATCGAGCCCGCGCTCCATGCGATGCGCGCTCTTCGGCGGCTGCAGATAGTCGTTCACATGCCGGCGCAGCTTGTATTCGAGAAGGTGCGGCTGGATTCCATCGACGCGTCCGAGCGGGGCAAGAACACGCGCCCGCTCGGTCTCCACCTGGGCATCATCGATGACAGGCGTGTCCACTCCCTGGATGTAATCAAAGGCGTTTCGCGCGGAGATTTTCCCATAGGTAAACGCGCCAAGCATGTAGCCATGCGGCACGGACGCCATGTCCCCTGCGGCATAGAGGCCCGGCACGGTGGTTTCGCCGCGCGCATTGACCCGCACGCCGGAGGCGCTGTGCCCGCTGCAGAGCCCGATCTCCGAGACGGCCATCTCGATCGGATGCGAGCCGTAGCCGACGCCGCGTCCCGCGTGAAAACGCCCGCGGCTTGGTCGCTCCGTGGTGTGCAGGATCTGCTCGATCTCCGTGACCGTCTCCGGCGCGAGGTGATCCATCTTCAAGTAAACCGGACCGTTCGGACCAGTGAGTTCGCGATGGAATTCCAGCATCATCTGCCCGCTCCAGTAGTCGGAGAGCATGAAGCGGTGACCCTTCGCATTCACGGTGAAACCGCCGAAAGGTCCGCTCACGTAGGCGCAGGCGGGGCCGTTATAATCCTTGAGCAGCGGATTCACCTGGAAGCAGTCGAGATTGCTCAGCTCCGCACCCGCGTGCAGCGCCATCGAGTAACCGTCGCCAGCGTTGGACGGATTTTCGTAGGTGCCCATGAGATAACCCGACGCAGGCAGCCCGAGTCGACCCGCCGCACCGCAGCAGAGGATCACCGCCTTCGCGCGGATCACGACGAACTCACCGGTGCGCACATTGAAGCCAAGCGCACCGGCCGCGCGCCCCTGGTCGAGCAAAATGCGCGTGGCCATCACGCGATTCTCGGTCTTCACCCCCGCGCGTCGGATCGTGCGCGTGAGGATCTTCTTCATGTCGTAACCCTCGGGCATCGGGAGCACGTAGCTGCCTTTGTGATGCACCTTCTTCACATCGTAGTCCCCGCTCGTCGTCTTCTGGAATTTTACGCCCCACGACTCGAGCTCCTGGATCATCCCAAAGCTTTCCTGTGCATAAGCGAGCACCGCCTCCTGATTCACGATGCCGTCGTTCGCCATCGTGATCTCCTTCACGTATTGCTCCGGCGTGGCGTGTCCGGGGATAACGGCGTTGTTCACCCCATCCATGCCGAGGGCGATGGCGCCACTGCGCTTCACGTTCGCCTTCTCCAAAAGAAGCACGTGGCCATCCGGCAACGCTTCCTTGGCCTTGATGGCCGCGACGCATCCGGCCGTGCCGCCGCCGATGACGAGAATATCTGTTTCGATGAATGCCATGTGAATAGCTCTACTTCAGCACTAGAGGTTTTGGGCGTGTGAGATGAGTTTGCGGTAATTCCGCAGCACCTCGTGGAGGGTGAGAAAGAGTCCGCGAATCCGCTCTTCGGACGAGAGCGAGCCGGGCGCGGAGAGTTCGATTTCGAAGGGGTAAGGGCGAATATCCGCGGGCGGGGCGAGCCGGCCGTGAGCGTAATCCGCGAGACGCGCCTGCCGATCCTCGTGGCGCAGACGCACTGGTCTTTCGGTGACCGGCAGTGAAGCCGAGAGGCTCCGCAAGGTCGGCTCCACCACCTCGCGAGCGATCACCTCGCTGCGGACAGTAGCGTGGAAAGCAGTGGCCTGCAGGTCCGTCCGAAGCACCACCAGACCATCGAAAAACCACTTTCTCAGCTCTGCTTTGAAGAACCCAACATCACCGTGGATCTCGTCCGACGCATAACGCGCCTCGAACTTCCGCAGTGGCTCGCGAGCCTCGGTAAATCCTTGAAGATTCACCAGTGGATACCCAAAGAGCGCATAGTCTTTCGCCAGTGCAGGATTGAGCTCGAGCTGCAGAAAGAGCCGCGAGATTGCTGCGGAAGTATCCGGGAGACCGGCGTCAAGACCGCCGAAGATGGCGAGGCGAATCGGCTTCCCGCCGCCGCGCTGCCCCAAGAGCATGAACTTGGGGATGTCCAGCGCCTTGCCCTCGAGGGTAACGGAATGTCGGCTGGCGAGCAGGCTTACGGATTCCCTCGCGACGTCGAAAACAGGCTCGATGGACTCGGGGCAAAGATCGCCGACATGCGGCGCAGGAGAGACAGGGACGGAAAAAGATTGAGAGACGGCGTTCATAAACACAGATGGTGTTCATGCCGTGCTCCAGTGGTCCGGTAAGCGGCACGATTCGGGATGTATCCTCCAGTGGTGCTGGTAGGCGCCAGCAGCGCTGACGTGATGCTTTACTCTACCAAGTGAGTAGATCTTGCAACTGAAATCTGCTGACGAGCTGGAATTACTTTCCTGCCACCTGCGCAGATTCCGGCGTCCGCACTGGCGACGCAGTCGAAGTCATTCATGCAATCAACCATCCACCCAAAATGACTTCCGCTCGACTTAAACAACTCAGCAATCTTTGCCTCTTCCTCGGCTTCGCCTCCATTCTTGGCTCGATCGCCATCTGGTTCATGACCGGCGGCACACTCCCCGATGCTCAGGCGCACGCCGAACGCTTCGGCATCTTCGTCGGGCTGTGGGCGCCGACATTCTTCATCCTTTCGAACCGCTTCGACCGCTACTCTGAGAAAGCGGTCTGAGCCAACGGGAACACCGTCACGTCGACGCCGCGGGACATCACCACGTGATCTGGAGCGCGGCCGGTAAGCGCGAATCCGTTGGTAGCTAGCAACCGCTCGTCCCAACTGGTCACAGCTGCTTCGCAAAGCGGATAAGGTTCATGGAAAACCGCGCCGCACCTCAGCCCTCGCGGTGTCGCTGCATAAAGTCGGTAGCGCTCGACAAGGAAGAACTCCAGCGACCCGACCTGCGGCTGAGGCAACTCGAAACGCGCTGCATAGTCAAAGGTGGAGGTCTCGCCCTTGGCCCGGCCAGCCACTCGCGTCGATTCATAGTGAATGGCGCCATCAGCCGATCGGCTGGCCGTCATCCGGGCATGCTCGTAGGGCAGGTGGAAAAGGTGGCGGGCCAGCGTGACTGCGAGCCATTGATTTGCATCGAGCGAGTAGAACCAAACGCCAGGCACTCCGGAACGATCGTGAACATAGGTGCGCACGTTCAGCTCCATGAAGTTTGAGATGCCCGGCACGCTGGGCAGGAAGCGCGGGCGGATGTTCCGCATGAAGAACGGAACGATACCAAGGTAAGCTTTCGCGCCGAAGGCATCCACCGTCAGCCCGTCCGGAAGGGTCTTCTGGATCGCGATCGGATTGTATTCCCAATGCAGGAACAGCAAATCGCGCCACTGCTGATACATGACGGCGGGACCAGCTGGGCGGCTCCGCATCGCTAGCCGCTGCGCCTCATCAGGCACACGAAAGCGTGTTTGCGATCCGATCATGCCCCGCAGTGAATGAAAGCGGCTCGGACATGTCACCATTGAGTTTACTCGGTGCACTTTTCCCAGAGAACGGACAGTGGCAGCAGGACGAGATACAACTACCTGATGCCGGGAGCCGATCCGCAATTGCGGCGCCGCTCATGATCGGTTACGTGTTCGGTCGAACATGAGTCTCACCGCACGCCAGCAGGAGGTGCTCGCCTTTATCGGCGATGCACAATCGCGAAGCGGCGTCATGCCCTCGACTCGCGAGATTCAGGAGCACTTCGGCTTCGCGAGCCAAACGGCGGCGGTGAACCATCTCCGCGCGTTGGAGCGCCACGGCGTCATCCGGCGGCAGCCGGGAAAAGCGCGTGCCGTGTCTCTCGTCTCTCAGTTGCAGCGGGAGCGGATCATCGACGTGCCGATCTATGGCCAGATCTCCGCGGGTCTCGGTGAGGCGGATGAGAACGCATCAGTCGGGATGCTCTCGGTCGATGCGGTTACGGCCGGACTTAATCGGCAGGCGCGGCTCTTCGCCCTGAAGGTGTGCGG
>DASVRY010000262.1:0-2074 GCA_036388395.1 Chthoniobacteraceae bacterium | reverse complement strand
TTCACTTCGATCATCCCAAAGTCACTCTCCGCATGCTCCCGCAGGAAGGGCCGCAAGGTGTTCGCGGAAACGTCGCGCACCCGCGCCAAGGTGATGTGGGGATGAAACGCGCGGAGATCCGGCTGAAGACCAGCGCGGAGGATCGCATCCTGCACGTGCTTGTGCAGTGCATACAGATGCGGATGACCTTTCCCCACACCGGCCCAGACGATGCTTGGGCGTGAACCGCCGAACGTACCCACACCTTCGATCGGCAGAAAAAAGGGTGGGACGTGAACTTCCTCCATTGCGTTGATCAAGGCCTCCTCGCCGTCCGACTCGACGTTCCCGAGGAAGCCAAGCGTGAGGTGGAGCTGGTTTGCTCGGATCCATCGGACGTTTTTTAGCCCGGGATCAAGCTGCGCGAGGGCACGGCGGCTGGATTCTGGAAGCTCCAGGCCAAAGAAAAGGCGTTTACCCATGGGGGAAAGTTGCTCAGCTTTGCCGCGGAGAAAAGCCCCCAGCAGCAGCGGCAACCCCCGGATTCCGGGTCAGCGAAGATCTGGAGCGAAGCACGGGCGCCCAGACGAGAGCTTGAGTGAGACGAGGAATAGGGCAAGCTTCACCTACGCATGCAGCCGGCTCCCCTTCCCTTCGACGAGAACGAACGCATCGCAGCGCTGCGCTCACTGAAGGTTGCCGATCAATCGGAGGAGCGGTTTGACCGCGTCACCCGCCTTGCGGTGGAGATCTTTCAAGTGCCGATCGCCTTTGTGTCGCTCATCGATCGCGACCGACAGTGGTTTAAATCCAAGGTTGGACTTTCGGTGTGCGAGACCGCGCGAGACATCTCTTTTTGTGCGCATGCGATCCTCGGCGACGACACGCTGCTCGTTCCCGATACTCTGCTCGACCCCCGCTTTGCCGACAATCCGCTGGTCACCGGCGAGCCGCACCTCCGCTTCTACATGGGGCAGCCGTTGCGGGCTGCCGGAGGAGAAAAGATCGGAACGCTCTGCATCGCGGATCACCAGCCGCGCGACTTCTCTCCGGGGCAAACCGGCGTGCTCCCGCGACTGGCAGCACTTGTGGAGCAGGAACTCCGGATGGGCGACCTGATCGATGCCCAAGTCAAGCTGCTTACCACGCAGACGGAACTCCTCGCAACGCAGGAACGTCTGCAGGAAGAGCTCCACGCGGCCGCCACCTATCTGTGCTCGTTGCTGCCAACGCCGATTCGGGAGCCGCTCGCCGTCGACTGGCGCTACCTGCCTTCGGAGGAACTCGGCGGCGACTGTCTGGGCTATCACTTTCTCAGCGAGACGCGGATCGCTGTCTATGTTCTGGATGTCTGCGGCCACGGCGTCGGTGCAGCTTTACTCGCCGTTGTGTTGCTCAATGTCCTCCGCTCGCGCGGTTTAAACGGCGTTGATTTTGGCGATCCTGCGGCCGTGCTGACGGGCTTGAATCGTGAGTTCCCGATGGAGAATCACGGACGCTTCTTCACCATCTGGTATGGCGTAGTGGATCTCCAGACACGGCAGCTCACCTACAGCAATGCGGGGCACCCGCCGGCTATTTTGATCGATGCGAACGACGTTGCACATCAACTGTGGTCTCGCGGGATTGCCACGGGTTGCGTCGCCGAGACGACCTACGCAAATGCCTCCCGTGTGCTCATGGCTGGCGATGTCCTCTATCTATATAGCGATGGCCTTTATGAACTGGGAGGCGTGACCCGGCGCACCCTTAGCTTGCTCGATCTCGAGGATCTCTTTCGCCGCGCGACGAAGGTTGAGCGCCCCCTGGACGACGTCCTCCTCGAATTGCAGCAGCTCAACGGAAGCGGTCATTTCCCTGATGATGTATCCGTCCTCGAGCTCCGCCTGCCCTGAGCCGCTCTGCGTGAATCGGGAGTGACGAACCGGCAACTCCACATGGCGCGCTGCCCTTGGGCTTCAACTGAGCTCTACGTTACCTACCATGACGAGGAATGGGGTGTTCCGGTGCATGATGATCGCAAGCTCTTTGAGTTCCTGATCCTCGAAGGCGCGCAGGCGGGCTTGAGCTGGATCACGATCCTGAAGAAGCGAGA
>DASVRY010000261.1:0-7190 GCA_036388395.1 Chthoniobacteraceae bacterium | reverse complement strand
AGAAAATGGCTCACCCGTGGATAGCGCGATATTCCAAGCCTCCACGGTACTTGAAAGATCGGCCGGGTGAACCATCCAATGCCAACCCTCATCCCGCAGCCGGTCAGTGGCTGCTCCGGATTGAGTTAGGAAGGAGGCATTAGCTATCTCAAAGGTGCCATCGGCGCGGGAGAGCCAAGCCGGAAGAGGCAGGTCGCTGAAAACATTTTCGGGCAGCTCCATGAGCAATGGTCGTAGATCTGAATTGCCCGTGAAGCGCTGTGATTCCTCTGAAAGCGCGGCCGGGCCTAATGCTTGAACCCGTGGGCTGGCGCTTTCGGGATCGTTCGCAAATGTTGCCAGATACCCTCGAACTGGTCACTCGCTACGCCTTCGTAGTGATCGGTCAGCGGAGTCTTGCCGTCGTCATCGGAGAAGCGCGGCATCTTCGTATCGGGATCGATGCGCAACGGATGAAGCACCCATCGGTGGTAGTAGCCTTTGCGCAGGCGTTCCGGCGTGTAGGCAAGGTTGATTCCTGGAGCTTCAAAAACCGCCGTCGGGGCGCGTTCACCGAGTCCGTGGCAAGTCGTGCAGTTGAAGCCGCCACTTTCGCCGAGAAGAATGCCGCCGATCTTCGCCCGCTCCGGTTCTGGCGCGGGCTCAAGCGTCAGTACAGGGCTGAAACCGTGCTCCATCGAGAGCCCGGCAGCAATGCCTTCTGCGGCTGCTTTGAAGGCAGGCATCCGCGCGATGATCCATGGTCGTGGCTTGTAGCCGATATGGCCGGCGATGAACTTTGCCATCCACTCCGGCTGCAGCTTCTCGCCGGTCCAGGTGAGAATCGGCGCCGTCGTACCCGCAGCTGGCTTGCCCTCTTCATGGGTGACGGCGGCAGGAACAGCTTGCTGAAGCGCGCGCATTTCCTCTTCGAGTGCAAACCAGAGACTCGGGGTCTGGTCACGCGCGTGGCATGCGACGCAGTTGTTATTCGCCAGTTGGCGCTCCGCAAACTCGAGCGGCACGTCCTGCTTTAGCGAATCGAACCCGTGTGCGGCAAAAGCCTGCAGGGCCTCACGTTGCGCGGCGGTGAACGCAAAATCAGGGGCGTTCCCGCGCGCGGTTGGGTCGGGCGCCATGCAGCCTTTGGTCCAGCCGCTTTGCAGTGTCTGCGCGAGAGCTGGCGTCTGCATCGGCGGCATGCCTGCGTGGCAGTTGAGGCAATTCGCGGTGACCAAAAGCTGCGCGCCACGCGCTGCGTCCCCGGCTGACCCGGCGGCGAATTCACGCTGCTTGCCAGAGAGAAGGTATGCCGTCAATTGTTCCGCTTCCTGGTCGCTCAGGCCGAAATTAGGCATGTGGGTCCAGAGATAATTCTTCTCTGGCGCCTTCAGATATTCACGGAGAGCAACCGGCTTCCACTTCGCTTTGAGATGCGCCAGCGGCACGCGATTGTTCTCGTCCTTGCCTTGAGCATCCGGCGTGGAGTGACACGCAATGCAGCCGAGGTTGGCAAAGAGCACGCCCCCGAGCGGACCGTTGTCGGGGTTGACCTTCGCCTCCTCAGCCTTCCCGAGAGAGACGAAGTATGCCGCCAGATCCGCAGCCTTCTGATCCACCTTGCCTTCCGGCGCGTGGAAGACTTTCGGCATGATCGAGCGCGGGCGAATCGAATGTGGATCGTTGATCCAGTGAGCGAGCCACGTCTCGTTGTACTTCGCGCCGAGATCATCGAAAACCGGGGCATCCTGCGCGAGTTCCGGCATTCCAGTGCCGCGAGCGGGGAGCGATGGATCCGCATGGCAGGCGGCGCAGCGGAATTCAGCGAAAAGGAAACGTCCCTCGCGGATGCGATTTCCGGAGAGCTCATCAGGAGAAACAGCGTGACTCATCGTGGCGGGCGGCACTGGCTCGTTCGGGAATTCCTTGGACGACCAGAGCAGCCGCACCGTGGCATCCTGCTTCCCGTCACTCGCGAACTCCGCGACGATCCTGTTCGCGCCTTTGTTGAGGCGGACCTTTTTGTTCAGCTTTTCAGCAGTCGCCTCGCCCGCTGTCTCCAGCACCACCTTGTCATTCACCGTCAGTTTAAAGCTCCCGCTCACGTCGGCGGAGAAAACGTAGTCGGACCGCAACGGGCGATTGATCTCGCCGGTCCACGTGGCGGTGAAAGGGCCGGCCGCGAGGAACGGGCTCACCGGTTGTCCGGCAGGAACGTGGAGGGCAACAAGCCGCGCCGGGCGGGTGTCCGTTTTGCCACCCGCGCTGAAAGTTAGCGCGAGTCCAATGACCGGCTTGTCCGGTGCATCTGGCAACGGCGGGGCTTGGATAGCGGCTGTCTGAGCGAAGATCGGGACAGAAAGGGCGGCAACGAGGAGGCCAGCGAGAAGGAAGCGCATGTCTGGTGGGCGAGTGGGAAGAATGTTTGCTGTTTCAAGGATCCACGCAAGCCCGGGAGCGACGGACTATAGCTCGGTTAGCACGACTGGTGGGCAATTTCCTCGGCGGCGGCATAAACGTCGTCGCGCATGCAAAAAAAAGGGCTGCGCCCTTTCGAGCGCAGCCCTGGTAATTGTTCTTCGACCTACGGCTACTCTTTGCCGACGGCGTTGATCGTATTGACAATCTGGTTCGGCAGTTCAGTGCCGTCCGCCGCGTTGATGTTCATCTTGATCTTCATCTGCATGACGGGCTGAAGCCCCGGCACTTCGAGGAAGACGCTCTTCTTGTCCATCGCGAGCTTCACGGATTTGATCTCGACCGCGTCGTGACCTTTCTCCTCCGGGTTGCTCACCTTGAATTCCGGCGAGCCATAAGCAGAGGTCCAGCGGTAGTTCCACTGCTCGATCGAGTAGTTCTCGGCGTCCTTGGCGGATTCCTCTTCGACCGGATTGGTGAAGCCGATGTGGATGCCCTTGTCGGTGACCTTCATCGACGTCTGCATCGTCACCGGCCCGCCAGTGTAGCGGACGCGGTAGAAGCCCGCGTCCTTGCTCCCCTTGGTCTGCCAGCCACGGAGGCCCGAGACGTAGAGCTGTCCATCGTGATTGCTGAAGCGCGCTCGCATTGCGCCCGTTTCGAACTTTACTGGGAACTGCACTGCGCCGCCCTGAATTTGGCCGTTCACTGATTCCGTGAGCATCTGGTGCATCGTCGTCTGGCCGTAGCTGAGGTGGAACAGCTTGCCTTTGAATGGGCCCCACTTCTCGCTGGTGACCCAGAACTGCGCGCCGCCGGAATTGTCGACGTCCATCGGCAGGAAAGCCACGTGACGGGTGTAATCGGTCGGCTTCTCGGCACGGTGGGCGAGGTCGGTCACACCGACAAATTCCCCCTGCGACTTCACCAGATGGACGTAGCAAGCGGGCACCCAGGTGCCTTGATTGTCACCGCAGGTCACTTCGCCATTTGGGCCCACGCCCATGCCGTTGGGTGCGCGCACGCCAGTGGCGAAAACCTCGAGCTTTTGGCCATCCTTCGAGACCTTCAGGATCGTCCCGTTATGCTCGCCGAGCGGACCCCAGCCGCTGCCACCCGGATTCACGGGGCCGCCTTTGGCAAAGTAGAAATTCCCCTGCGGATCGGTATGTAGATCGAGAGCGAACTCGTGGAAGCCTGGCGTGACCTGGACGTCGTTGTTGAAGTTCTCGTAGAGGTCAGCCTCGCCGTCTTTGTTCAAATCATGCAGGCGCGTGATCTGATCGCGGCCGAGGACGTAGACCTTGTCGTCGACGACCTTCAGACCGAGGGATTGGTGAAGCCCGGTTGCGTAGCGGCGCCACTTCACCTCCGCGAGCTTGTCATCGAGTCCGGACGCGATCCAGACGTCGCCGCTCCACGTGCAAAGGGCGGCGCTTCCGTCCTTGAAGAAATCGTGGCCGGCAAAGCGGATCCATGATTTGTACGGATTCTCGAACGGCGGCTCGATGTGGTCGACCACGTATTGTCCTTTGCCGCCGCCTTTGTTCAGCTCGCCCTTCGTTGTGACGACCTGAGGCCAATGGGGGGTGCCGCCTTTGGTAAGCTCAGTGAGCTTCGGGATCTCGCCCGCGCCTTGGACGGCCGCCTGGAACTTGGCCCCATCAGCCGCCGCGCCCTTCGAGTAGATGATCTTGAAGGCTTCGCCGCCGGCGAAGGCTGGCAGCTTGAGCAGCACACGTCCGTCGCGGACCGTCCAGGCAGAGCCTTTTGGTGCGCCCACGACCGCAATCATCAGCCGTGACTCCGCGTTTGCGGGGTCGTCTTTCACTCCGAGTGGGGTGCCGCTGTCGATCGAATCGGAATTCGGCGCATCGATATTGTCTGCGACGACCAGATGGGCCGGGCCGGAGCCTTTGCTCGTAATATTGAACGTGCGGGTCAGCAGGCTTTCTTCGCCTGCCTTCGTAGAAGACGGCATCTCGAGCACGCCGGCGCTACCGACGGTGTAGGTCAGGACGACATTATCGCCACTTAGGAAAAGGCCTTTGTATTTGGCCCAGTCACTCGGCAGCGGACCGAACGGCACCTTGGCGGCGCCCGTTCCGACGGGAAGTTTCCGCGGATCGGCGAGATCGTCGCCTTTGCTCCAGCCGGGACCAGGATTGGTCTGGAAGATCATGCGCGCCTTCTCAGCAGGTCCGGGATTCGGCCCGTGGGCGCCATCGAAGACTACACCCTTCAGCTTTACGAACCCGCCCGTCCAGCCGCCGGACATCCGGAGCAGATCGGTATCGAAGAGCATCGTTGCGGTGCCTTCCTTATCGAGCTTGATGGCGATGCCTTTGTTCGTCGCGCAGCCTTTGCCATCCAGGGTGCTCTTGCCTTCGGGATTTAGGTAAGTGGCCGAGAGGAAGCGGCCGTAATCCATATCGTCCCATCGACCTGCAAAAGCAGAGATGGAGGTGAGGCCAAGGATGACCGTGGAGAGGATGGTGCGGGATTGCTTATGCATGGATGAGGTGGAGAGACGAACTACGGTAATCTGGGGAGGTGCTGGTGAAAGCAGCGTGGAGCGCTTTTCTGTAGCTGTGTTTACCCCGAAGTCGACGCGAAATTAGGTTCCTCAGACGCCTCGCCCCGCTTGCTTGGGCAGCTTGATTGATGCTTGGCATTGCGCGCGAAGGCAGAGTGTGGATAGTTGCGCCACATGCACGACGGCGCCGATTCATGGCAATTCGTCCTCCTTGCTGCCGCGGCTATCCTCGTGCTCCTGCAGGCTTGGAGAGGCTGGCGACTCGGGATTGTGCGCCAGGTCATCAGCCTGGCCGCCATCGCTCTGGCGTACGCAGCATCGCTTTTTGGTGGAGAGCATCTCGTGCCCTTTCTGCGACCGATCGGTTTGCCTGATCAGCTTCTGCGTGTGGCGGGCGGCGCGTTGCTTGGCTGCTCTGTTTTCCTCGTCATCTCATTACTGGGAGCGTTGCTCTTCAAGAAAACGTCGGACCAAAGCATTGGAATCATCCGGCTCGGCTACGGCGCGACCGGCGCCATTGTCGGCGGGCTGTTCGGTGTCTTCCTCGTCTGGCTCGGCGTTCTTGGCATTCGGGTGCTCGGAACGGTCGCTGAGACGGAAGTCCGCGCCTCCCGCCCGCAGGTCAGCGCCATCGATGGGCAGCGTTCGCGTATTCCACCGGCCGAGCCGAGTTCGGTAAGCCTCGGGCTTGTGCAGATGAAACACGCCCTGGAGCAGGGGACCACCGGGGCTGTGGTCGAACATGTCGATCCAATCCCGGGCACCCTTTACTCGATCCTCGGGAAGGTCGGCCAGATGATGTCGAGCGAGCGGAGCGTGGAGCGTTTCATGAAACATCCAGGAGTGAAGACGCTCACTGAGCACCCAAAGATCATCGCCTTGCAACACGATCCAGAGATCGCGCGGGAGGTCGTTGCGCGAAACTATTTTGCGTTGATCCGAAACAGCAACATCGTCGCCGCCGCGAATGATCCTGAGCTCGGCGTGCTCCTGCGCAACCTCGAGTTCGAGAAAGCGCTTGATCACGCGTTGCGTAAACCGGAAAAGCAGGAGCATGTGACGACCGCGCGTTAGCCGGCGTTGCGCTCCTGCCATGGCCACCCAATACATCCCGACAATCGGACTGGAAGTCCACGTGCAGCTCAAGACCCGCAGCAAGATGTTCTGCGGCTGTCCCGTGCAGTTCGGCTCCGAGCCAAATACCCACACGTGTCCGGTGTGCCTCGGCTATCCAGGCGCGCTGCCGGTGATGAACGAAGAAGCGCTCCGCATGACCGCGCTCACGGGCCTGATGCTTGGCTGCGAGATTGCCGAGGTCTGCAAATTCGACCGGAAGAATTACTTCTACCCGGACATGCCGAAGAATTACCAGATCTCGCAGTACGATGTGCCGATCTGCGCCGGCGGAAGGGTGCCGCTGCACGAGCTGGCGTATCCGCGCGACGCGCAAAAAACCATCGCGCGGCCGGACGTGGCGATTGCACTCACGCGGATTCATCTCGAGGAAGATGTCGCCAAGAGCACGCACTTCGAGACTTCGACGGGCATCGATTTCAACCGCGCCGGCACCCCGCTCATGGAGATTGTCTCGGAACCCGATATCCAATCGCCGGAGGAGGCGTTTGCATATCTTACTGCGCTGCAGCAGATCCTCATCTACGGCGGGGTGAGCGATGCCGATATGGAAAAGGGGCAGCTCCGTTGCGACTGCAATGTCTCGGTCCGGCCAGAAGGGCAGGCGGAATATGGGACGAAGATCGAGATCAAGAACATGAACTCGATCAGCGGTGTGCGGCGCGCAGTGGCTTACGAGATCGAGCGGCAGATGGATTGTGCCCGACGCGGGGAACCGCTCGTCCAATCAACGCGCCGTTGGGACGACGCCGCGGGACAGACCTTTCAGATGCGGACGAAGGAGTCGGCTCACGACTACCGCTATTTCCCCGATCCCGATCTGCTGCCGGTGAAAACGACGGTCTTCATGGACGCGGTGCGGGCCCGACGGCCGGAGCTTCCGGCAGAAAAGCGGGACCGCTTTGTGCGGGACTTCAGCGTGACTGGCTACGATGCCAGCGTGCTCGCGAGTGAACGTGCTTTGGCGGATTACTTCGATGCGGCCGCCCGTGGCGCGCAGAAGCCAAAGAACATCGCCAATTGGATCATCAATGACTTGCTCAGCGCGTTGAGCGCGGCTGGTCGCACGATCAGCGACTGCCCCATTTCACCGGAGGCGCTCGATGCGCTGGTGAATCTGATC
>DASVRY010000260.1:0-2645 GCA_036388395.1 Chthoniobacteraceae bacterium | reverse complement strand
ATAATAAAGCGCATCACACGTTGCTCCAGCCCAGCGCGTTCATCGACGAGCAGCATCTCGACACATCCCTGGACGAAGAACATCGCGTCCCATTGCTCTCGATCGTAGGGGCGCTGTGTAGTGTCGCCGGCCTGCTCGACGAAAAGCTTCTGGAACCAAGCTTCAGGCGCGACTCCCTCCGGGATGAACGGCGGATGTATGTGGAAGCCTTTCGCTGTGCCGGCGAACATCGTGGCCGTTGCCCATTGCGCAGGCCAGAGGCCGATCTTCGCCAGAGCACCGTCATCGCGCCGAGCAAACTCCCCAAAGAACCCGCGGTGACGCTGTGGGAAGATGCGTCGCGAGAAAATCTCGACGCCCGGAATCCATGCACCGCCAAGCTGATCGCGATCGGCCGCGGCGAGTTCTCCTGCTTCCACGCCACTCGTGCCAAGGCGCTCCGCGAGAGATTTTGCGGAGTAGTCGCGCTGCGTCAGGGCATTGCGTGCGGCGGGTTTCAGGCCGGTCCAGCGATCGTTCATAAGAGCAGAGCTTTAGCAAAGTCGCACCCCGAAGACGAGCCCTCTTCAAAGATAGGCCTGAAAGAAAAGGTTCCGGGGGGATCTACTTCGAGCCCCCCGGCCGGCGTTCAATCTCTTGAAGAGCGACATCGATCCACCATTGGAGGCTTTCATCGGCTGAAGCTCGCGCCTGGCGCAATGGTACATTGGCAGATGCACCGATGCGAACCAATGCAGCAACCGCTGCTTCTCTCCGCGCCTGAGTTGGCTCCCGGAGGTGCGCAATGGTCGCCACGATCTGCGCGGCTGGATCGATGGCCACCTGGATCTTCACCACCGCCAAAGGGGTGCTCGCTTGCAGCTGCTCATCCAGCGCCACTGCCTCGACCTGATGTTCTCCGGAACTGAGGTGGGTCAGCTCGAGTTTGTCTTTGTGGATGGACTGCCATGGTCGACCGGAGAGCCGCACCTGGAACCGACGTCCCGGAGCATCGCTCTGCAGATGCACGAGACCGGAGTCGGCTCCGGTCTTCTCCACAGAAAGCTGCACTGCGGGCAATGGTCCTGCGGGCTTCAAGAGGAAAGGCTCCGAGACAGACGATGCGTCGCTCCTGCCGGTTTCGAGGATGAAATTCCCCCGCGCGTCCCGCGCTACGCCAGCGATCGTCCGCCCGTCTGAGAACGGGCTTCGCTCGTTCACGTCGAAAACACGGACGCATGCACCCTCCACAGCGCGATAGAGACTGCCGCGCCAGGTGAGCCAGACGACCCCGTACTCGTCCGAGACTGCGGAGTCCGGGTGATTTGTCACGCACCCGGCGGGTAGGATTACGGGCGGTAATGCAGGCTGCGGGCCCGGTGCTTCGCGATCCGGGTAGAGATCCTCGCCCTCCACAGCCTGCCAGATGTCTCCGGCGCCAAACTCCCAGACGGCAGTGGAGATGCCTTCGATGCCCAACGCGACGCGCAGGCGTCCTTCTGCAGTAAAGAAAGGCGAGCCGCGAAACCAAAACCTCTTTCCCGGAACAATCTGCGTCAGCTTCCACGTCTTCCACGAAGCCCCGTCGAAAAGCGAAAGTTCGTCATGACTCCGCCGAAAGGCGATCTTTCGGCCCTCGGCATCTGCGCGAGGGGTTTGGAAAGGAGGCCGCCGCCCGGTAAAGATTGGCAGGTCGTGCGCCATGGTCTGATATGCGGCTTCGATGCTACCAGACGCGTGCCATGTTTCCGTGGCCGGGTCGAAGTAGCCGGCGGCTGTGTTGTTCTCGTTGGGGAAAAGCCAGACACGGCCTTTGGTATCCGCCGCGAGACGAGAGAAGCTTCTCAGCTCACCTTTTTTCGGAAGCTCATACTTGAGCCATTTCTCGCCATCCCACGCCTGGATCGCTTCTCCGGAACGGTTCACCCCCGTCCAGAGTCGACCCTTCGGATCGAGCGACCACCCACCGTTGGTGACGATCTCTCGCACGCGAGGGTCACCGGCCGATGCGGGCGGAATCTGAAGAGCTCCCATGAAGGCCTCCCCGTTCCCGACTGCGAGGTAGGTTGCATCCCGGAGCTGGAGGAGACGTTTGAGCCTGCGCAGTGGCAGTCCGGCTCGCCAATCGAAAGGAACCCCTCCGGACCCATCCTCCGCTGCAAACCAGGGAGTCTCGCGCAGGCCAAAGACCAGCACGCCACCTGGAACCACGG
Source organism: Chthoniobacteraceae bacterium (assembly GCA_036388395.1). Classification (GTDB taxonomy): domain Bacteria; phylum Verrucomicrobiota; class Verrucomicrobiia; order Chthoniobacterales; family Chthoniobacteraceae; genus DASVRY01. Next base: position 453 of record DASVRY010000260.1, on the reverse strand, counting down.
CGATCTGTCGCTGCCACTCGTATGGGCTTTCCTCGCCCGGGTCGTACTTCGCGAGGAGCTTCGTCCAGACTCCGTCGCGCCAGCGGAAAAGGGAGCTGCCCTCTCGATAGACTTCGGTCCCGACGAAGATCGCTCCGCCAATCGCTGCAAGGCTCTCGACCGCGCGAAAGGCATCCTTCTCCGGCTCCTCCACCTTGCGCGCGAGCCCGGCAGCGAGATCCAGCTCGACGAGAGTTCCCAGCCCAAGCGCCTGGGTCTTGCTGTCGTTGCGGAGATTCGCCCACAGCTTGTCTCCCCCCAGAGGAACGAAGAGCTGAAACATCAAATCTTCCGGCGTGTTCCGCGGCCGCGGGAGATGGTGAAATGCGGTGCCGTCGAACTTCAGAAAACCGCGTAACGTCAGCACGTTCGTGGCATAGTCGGCGGAGCCAAACCAAAGCTGCCCCTCTGGAT
>DASVRY010000259.1:0-2011 GCA_036388395.1 Chthoniobacteraceae bacterium | reverse complement strand
GTCCTTCTTTATTCTTCTGCTCGATCTCGCCTATCCAAACGCCCCGCTCGCGGAACTCGGCCTCGGCTGCCGCGAGTCGTTCAGCTTCGTTCGGGAATAGATCGCGGATGAACGCCCCGACTGCTTCTGCTTTGCTCCAGCCGTAGAGTCGCTCAGCGCCTTGATTCCAAAAGAGCACCCGCTGATCAAGGTCGCGGACCATAATCGCATCGGCAGCGAGGTCGAGCAGGCTCGCCTGTTGCCGGCTCCGCTCCTCGGCCCGCTTCTGCTCGGTCAGATCGACCATCACGAGCAACACGGCCGTGCGACCCTGGAATGGAATGGTGTGCCAGCTACTATCGACCGAAAAAACCTTGCCGTCTCGGGTGCGATGCCGCCAGGGGACGGCTTTATTCAGACCGGAGGAAAGGTCCTCGCGCCGTTCCTCCCGATAGCTGCGGAAAAGCGGCACATCTTCCGGCACCCAGAGGTCTTCCACCGTCATCTCGAAGAATTCCTCCCGAGCCCAGCCATACTTCTCCACGGCCGCATCGTTCACAGCGACAAAGCTGAGCGTGACGTCGTCGAAGGCCAGCATCGGCAACGGATTCGGATCGAAAACCGCCCGAAAGCCGGGTTCGGCCCCGAGCTTTCCTGAAATTGAGAGTTCCGAGGCCTCGATCATGCGGCGCGAGATTTCTCCAGCAGGCTGTGATCGGGCGAAAAATTCATGGATTTAGCCACACTGTAGCTCACGGCGTGCCGAGTGAAGCTTCGATCGCTTTTATCGCACTGTTGAGAGATGCAGGTTCGGCTGAGCCCGTTTTGCGGAAAATGATGCGCCCGTCAACGTCGAGAACGAGCAGTTCAGCCTCTTTTCCGGCGTAGGCGAAACGCCTGGCGATGGCCCCGCTCCAGTCGAGCATCACTGGGTAAGCGAGCTGCTTCTTGAACTCGCGCCGGAAGAGCCCGTGAAACATCGAAGGAATCCCCGGAATGGCGGCAATCCCCGCGATGTCGATGCGTGTGCCGTATTTGCGGTAGAGGGGCTCGATCCAGCTCGCGATCTGGCTGGAGCCCTGGTGATCCGAGAGCACCAGTACGCTGATCTTGCTCTTCGGGAAGGTGAAGCGGTGCACGCGCGCGTTTTGGTCGCTCAGAGTGAACTCGGCTGCTCGGCCGGGTGCTGCGTTTGCCTGCTCCGGCAGCGCGGCGATCACCAGCATGGCGGAGACCATGATGCCATGCGCCTTCATGGCGAGGCTTGAAGATCAAACGCCCGGCCCTTCCACGTCGCCGGTCGGCCCAGCCACTTCGAGAGAAAGGCCTGCCACTGAATCGCTAGCAGCAGAAGAATCGACATCGGATGCGCGAGAGTTGCGAGCAGCGGCTGTCGAAATCGCACCGCCGAGGCGATCCGAACGCCAAGCGAGAGTGTGATCGCTGTCGCAGCTAGTCCGATAAGGGTTGGTGACTTAGCTAAAAGCCCCTCCGCGGCGAGAATCCACGGCGCAACCTGCCCGAGAAAGAGTAGCGCCGAACAAGGCAGGATAAGCCGAGGTGTCGCCATTGCTTCCGTCGCGTTCTTGGCCAGCCCAGACCAGACATCCGCCGCACGCTCGTACATCCGGCAGTTGGCGGTGTCCGTTGCATCGAACAGATCCGTCCGGAACCCCGCAACTCGGAACGCGCGCGCAAGGCCAAGTCCGTCGTGGATCCGGTTCCAGATCGCTGCGTGGCCGCCGGCCTTCTCGTATGCTTCGCGCCGCACAATAATGAGCTGACCAATCGCCGAACCAAGCGCGGGATCCTTGCTCTGGCGCATGCGCGCGAGCGGCAGGAAGCCAAGCAGCACAAACTGGATTAGCGGAATGAGCAATCGCTCGAGCCAGGTGCCGGTAAGCTGGCGTGGCACTCCACTGGCGAGATCACACTCTGCCCTGTCCATGAACGTGGCGAAACGCCCGAGGGCATCTGGGGCGAGCCGCACATCGGCATCGATGAAGACGAGCAGCGGAAATCGTGCACAGCT
>DASVRY010000258.1:0-7640 GCA_036388395.1 Chthoniobacteraceae bacterium | reverse complement strand
GACGCTTCGCTGCACGTCTTCATTGTGCATCACGCAGCGGATCGCCTCGCCGAGGGGGCGTTCAATGGATTGCGCCGGGCGTTTGCGGTCAACGTGGAAGAGCCGGATGCGCCCGCGACGGTCGGCGCGCCTGACCCATTCAGCAATGTCTCGGTGATCGCCTGCGCGGATCCCGCGGAATTTGCCGCCGCCTGTCCACCGGACTCTGCGCGCGCGCTCTTCGTGGTGCTCTTGAAGAGCGAGATGCTCGACGATGAGTGGCTACCAATTCTCGAAGTCCTCGCTCTCCGCCTCGAACAGGCCAGCCTCGCGCAGATTCCCCGCCAAGGCGCGCTCGTCTTCATCCACGACGCCGGAGATCGGGGGTTGTTTCCCGCTGCACTGATGGAGAGCGAGGCCAGCGAGTTTTCCAAGCTCGGCGAAGAGCGAATGCGCCCGCACAATCTGGCCCTGCTGGCCTTGCACCGCGCGCGACTATTGCTTGGCCGCAAGCAGAGCGGCGACAACGCGTTGCGGCTCTTTATCAGCCACGCCAAGGCAGATGGCATTTTTCTCGCCGATGCTCTGCGAAACTTCATCGCGCAAGTGCCAGAGCTGCGCGGCTGGTATGACGCGGACGATCTGCACGCCGGCAGGCGCTGGCGAAAGGAGCTGGAGTCGGCCGCGTCGCGCAGCGTGCTCGTGGCGGTGCGCACCGAGGGTTATGTCGCCAGCCGTTTCTGTCGGGACGAATTCGAGTGGGCACTGGCCAATGGCGTTCCGATCATCGTCGTGGACGCGTTGCGCTCGTCCTCGATTCCCGCAGCTCCTTTACCTTTCGCCGCAGTGCCCAACGTCCGCATCGGCGATGGTAATGTGCATCGGGTGCTTAGGGCGGCCTTGCGGGAACACCTGCGTATTCTTTTGGTTGAGACTTCTCTCGCCGAGTCTGCCGCGCTGCTTCCCGCTGCCTCGTGGCAAGTCTGGCCGCGACTTCCATCGTGGGCCGCACTTTCCAGGCACCTCCCAGACCCGGCACCCGGTGGAGGGCAAGGCGAGCGCATCATCGTGGTTGTCGAGAGTCTTTCCTCGGGCGTGGAGTTTACCGCCGCGTGCGATTGGCTGTCTCGCCTCCAGCAACCGGTGCGGCTGCAAAGCGTCACCGATTTCATCCAGTATTGCGCTACCCATCGGCCGGCTCCCGGTCTGCCCGCATGAAAACCGATCGCCGCTCACTTGCTGGACTGCGTCTAGGGATTTCCATTTCCGAGAGCAAGATCGACGTCCCATATCGCGTAGACAGCCGCTTTGTGAATGAACTCACGGTGCGTTTCGCCTCGACCTGGCTCAACGCGGGTGGGCAAGTTGCGCTCGGCCACCGTTGGCAGGCCGGTGGAGTCATGCAGCAGGTTTCCCACTGGTCGCGCGAATTCCAGTGGATCGATTGGGATGCGGCGGAAGAAGCGGCCGCCGGTGCGGCTGCGCAAATCCTGAACCTTCTCGCCTGGCCGGACGCGGCGCCGCTTTGGGATGCGACAGAGCGTGAAGAAATGGCCGGAATTTTCGACTGCCGTGTGGTCGCGCCGCCCGGCATCCCGACCGATGGACTCGACCCAGCTAGCGACCTCGGTAAGTTCGCACGCATCCGCGCGCTGAGCGCCATGCGACAAGAACTCGCTACCGTCTGCGACGCACGAGTCTGTATCGGTGGAGCAAGCGGCAATGTGGAGCGGCGACTTCCCGGAGTGCTCGAAGAAGCGCTATTCGCCTACAAAGCTGGGAAGCCTCTTTACATCTCTGCCGCCCTTGGGGGTGCCTCCAAGGCCATGGCCGATGCCATCCTCCAGCGCCGTCTGAGTGATGAAGCACGCGAACTCTTCTTCACCCCGCCGCTGATGGTTCCGATCATCACCAGCCAATCCGCGGATCACGCGTTGCAGCCCATCGAACTCGCGAGCACGGCGGACGACTGGAGCGCGCTCTCGGAGTTTCAATCGATCCAGATCACCCGCCTCGCAGCGCAAGCCGGCTTACTCGAAGACGAGTTACTCAATCTTCTCACCACACCCGAGCCACAGCGCGTGATGGGGTGGGTGATCGCCGGCATGGGCCGCCTCATTGCCCAGCGCGGCAGTTGATATTTGGGCGCGCCATTCGGTCATAGTGACGATGTCTCCCGCGATTGTGCTCCGCAATGTTCCGAAGATTCCTCCACGCGGCGCTCGGGACCCTCAGTTGCGCCAACTGTCGCCAGCGACCGTGCCGTTTGAACGGCGATTTCCAACCCGGCGTCTGACAGGGACGTGAAGAGCACCGACCGCGCGCAGTATGAGCATCTTGATTACCAAGCCACCAAGTGATGCCGAGAAAGAACCTTCATCCGGAAGGTCGGCGGAGCAGGCGTTAAAATCGAAGCCAATGCAGCGCCGCGGACTCTTAGCGTGGCTGATTGACTGCCTGTATGGCTACGATGTTTTCCTCTCCTATACCCGAATCGACGATCCGGAGAGCCGCTATGCGTTGGCGCTCTATGCACGGCTTACCAACGGATCACCCCGGCTGCGATGTTTCATCGATGAAAAGCATCTGAGCAGCGACCGAATTTTGGATGAGGCGCTCAAGAGCCAGATTCGGTCGAGCCGCATCATTGCCATCTTGGCTGGAATCGGAGCCAGTGATCGCGAGGCAATGCTCGCCGAGGCGCGATATGCGGTGGGTCTCGGAAAACGGGTAATGGTAATCGATCGCGGCATCGGGTGGGTCGCTCGGAAGACCCCGCTCAAAGAGATCGTTGGCGAACGACTCTCGGTCACCGAGCCTTCCAGTCGGCCAACGCCGTCGCGGAGAGTGACCGCAGCCATCCGCCGCAACGTCGGCGTCTGGCGGGTCAACCTCGTGCGCCAGTGCGCGATCCTCTCAGCCTTCGCCGTCGTAATCAGTCTCGCGGGCGCGAGCTATTCATCTTACCGCGCCGAAGCCAAGGCGCGCACGGAGGCGACGAAACAGCAGGGACTCGCCGAGGAACGCGAAAGAAGCGAAAGAGCTGCCCGAGAGGATACAGAAGGTGTCTTCGAGTTTCTGCGCCGAGACGTGCGTCCAGTTTTAGTGAGCGTTGGCCGGATGGAGCTGATGGAGGGCATCAGTCTGAAAATCCGTGATTACTATACGAAGAATGCCGCAACGTTCGGCAAGGCTGGGATGTTGAATAGTCAAAGCCACGAGGAATTTCAACGTGGAGAGCTACTACTGGAGAGCGGGCAGATTGAGGAGGCAAAGAAGGCGTTTAACTCCTCGCGGCAGTTAGGACTTCAAGGGGTGGAGGCGAGTGGAAACCAAGTGTGGAGAGCGCTCGCGGCCCAGGCGGCAACGCGTATCGGTGATCTGGTGCGCCGTATTCCCGGGGCCGACCTTTCCGAGGCGGAAACTCGCTACAAGGAGGCCGTGCAGATTAGCGAGGACCTACGGAAGTTGGTCCCGGACGAAGGTCTGTGGTTTCGGACATGGATCGCCGCTCAAGGCGGGCTTGCGGACCTGAAACTGAATCAGGGTGACGCTCAAGGCGCGCTCACCATCTTGGCTGAACTCGACCGCTCGCTTATTAAAAAAGTAGCGGGCGATGTTAAGGGATCTCTTGCCAAGGATCACGCCTTAGTTCTCCAACAGATCAGTAAATCCTATCTCAGGCAGCATCAGCTGATTGAGGCACTGACAGCAGCCCAGCGGATGATGGTCATAGCCGAGCCATTTGCAAACAGTAGGGATCGCAAGGCCTTGGAACTGGCGGCGCGATCCCGCTCGTTTCTGGCCGACGTTTACCGCGAGGCAGGCGACTTCGTCGAGGCGCGCGTTCACTATGGACGTGTCGCGCAGACAATGCGGGTTCTCGTTGCCTCCGAGGATCGAAACGCTGTCTGGCTCGAACTGGCGGCAACTAGCAGTCTTAGTTTTGGCGATGAGTGCGCCCGCGCGGGCCAAGGAAATTTGGCGATCGAGGAGTATCGGGAGGGGTTATCCTACGCCGAGCGCTGCTGGAAGGCCGACCTGACGAATTGGATGCAATTGGATAATGTCGTCGCCGCAGCACGACGCCTGACGCGCTCCTTGCGCGAGCGTGCGAGGGGTGGTGATGCCGACGAATCCCGGCGGAGTTGGGAACGAGGGCGCGAAGCGGTGGAGACCATTGTGCGGCAGGCCCCTCCCGACGATCCGAAAGCACAGGGGATTCAGCGTTCGTATGAAGAGTTCACCAAAGAAATGCAGCTATGACCCAGCCCTCTTTGTCCAAAACACTTCGCGTCTGCCTGCTCTGGTTTCTTGCCCTCGCCTCATCCTTCGCGCGCAGCTACGAGGACGAACTCAAAGAACTGCAAAAACGCGTTCCAGCGGAAAAGATGCTCGCGCATCTGGTGGAATGGCGGAAACGCGAACCGAACAATCCGGACCCTCCCATTCTGATGGTAAACTGGCTGCTAACGCGGATCACCCATCTCACGCTGGACGGAAAAGAGATACCTGCGGGAGAGTTCGACATTGAGATGCTCGGAGGTGACATGATCGCCAAGGACAAGGACGGCAAAGAACACCTCCTCAAAATGGAAGATCGTCTCGACCCCAAGGCAGCCCGAGAAGCCCTGCAACTGTTGAAGGAAACGCGAGATCGCTTTCCTCACCGCCTGGACATCCATCTGGGGGTCGCGCACATCGCCGATCTGCTCAACCTCCCAGACGAGCAATGCGACGCGCTCAAGACGATGGCTCGCGCGGCTCGCACCCACGCCGGGAAGCTCCGGTGGGAATGGGAAACACCGCTCGATTCACCCGAGGAAACCGAGGTGATGTGGCATCTGCACAATCTCGCTCTCGAGCATTACAATAAGAAGTCGAAGGAAGGCATGGACCGGTTTCTCAGGATCGCCCAGGTCATGGCGGAGGAATTTCCCCGGCAAGCCGCGCCATGGAACGATCTCTCCCTCTATTACGGCGAGGTCGAAGATTGGCAGAACCGGCAGAAGGTGCTCGAGAAAGTGATGACTATCACCCCCGACGATTCCGTCGTTCTTTTTAACTTCGGGTCCAACTGCCGCCGTCTCGGACTGCCGGACCGCGCTGCCACCTCATTTCGCAGAATCATTGAGCTAAACAAAGATCAAAAGCTGATCGAATGGGCACATGAGCAACTGAGAGAGATGGGTCTTGAAAAGAGGGAGGTTCCTGCTGGCCCATTAAAGTAACTTCGTTAGTGACTTGTGTAAAAAACCCAAACTCGGAAGAATTCTTGCCCACGGAAGGAGCGGTAGCGGCGAATGGGCTGACTCATGGTGACGGCAAGGCTTCCCATTTCTCGACAATACCGCGCAGCCGCAGGTCGGTGCCTTCCGTGGCGCCCGTCAAAAGTGGCCGCGCGATCTCCACGGCTTCTGCATGGCACGCACGAGCTTGATTTTCGCGGCCGCGAGCTCGGCAAGATTATACAAATCAACCGACCTCGCGTTACGCATGGCCGCACGGGCGAGCGGAAGCGGCCGTCAGTTGCGCGAGACGGCCCAAATCATTCCATGTTGAAGCGACCTCGGGATGATCTTTCCCGAATTTCGACTCTCATATAAAGCCACCTCACGATAGCTGGCTCAATTGCAAGTCGTAGAGCTGACAAAGACGCGAAACTTGCGAGTCATGGCGCTGACTGTAGCCGGAGGCGGCCCTCTACACAGTATCGAACCAAATCCTCCGCGTCAGCCGCTTAACGCCGAGGGTGTCGCCATAGATAACTCAAGGCCTTCAAATCACAGGCCTCGGCGTAGTGCGCAGATTCATCGAAGCCGCGTGGGAGTGGGTGTTTGGATACGACATTTTCATCACCTACACCCGGCGCGACGGAGAAGGGTGCGCTCGCGCGTTACAGCGGGCGCTTGAGCGCGAGTATCTCGTGTTTCTGGACGATGGCTCCATTGATGGCGGGTAATCGATTCCGGAGCGCATTCCGCCGCGAGATTCGGCGCTGCCGGTTGCACCTGATCGTCCTCACGCCTGAGGCGGCGGATCGCGAGCGAGCGCCGTCGATTTTTACGGAAGTGGAATTGCACCTCCAGGAACGGCGGCGGCACGCGCTCCAAACGATCTTCTTTCCGCCTCGCTCGCCGCGCTAGCTGCCGGCAGGACTCGAGCGGTTGGCAGATTACAAAGGCGTCACGGAACTGCCGGGCGCGGAGCGGGAGGGCAGCGTTTCGATGGGAACTTCCCAGCAGCGCCTCGAGCTTCGTCACCGTCCGGGAGGAGCGGGACCAAGACCTAGCTGAACCATAAGCCTGCCCTAGTTCTAGGCCTTGGCTGGTAGCCTCACAGATCCGTCCGCCGGACAGCATGATTCACTCACCCGCCGCACGCCGCTCAAATCGCGAGATCGCCAGCAGTACCTTCTGCCAAGAAAAACGGACGGTTCGGTGGCCAAGGCGCAGGTAAGGGATTTTACGTTTCCGCATCAACTCTTCGACCATACGAATCGACGGAAGGTTTAGCCGGCGACGCAGCTCCTCCTTGTCAATCAAGTCCGGTTCTGCAGCGCCACCAGCCGATTGTAAGTGGGGATCTCTACCGGCTCGCTCATAATTGGATGTCCCTTTTATGGGGAGCATGAGGTGCCCTGCTCCGTAGGTGGCGGAAGCGATGGAGTTTTTCGAGCGGTTCACCAATACATGAGATTGAGAGCGCCGGCAAACTCCTTAGGTGCTCACGTGAGGTCAGGTCTCTCATGGCTCAGGGGCGTTGGGACTACCTCGCTGAACATTGCTCGGCAGGAGGAAGCGCCGGCTGACCAAAGCCACATCTAACCCGAGAGTGAGACAGATCTCCTAGCCAACGTCGGCTCAGGAGTAATGACGGGTACGCAACGGGAGAGTGCAACTTTGGCCGAGACTCCGCGGAACCTCCCAGCGTCTCCCCTCTCTGGCCATGCTATGAAGGAAAAGAACAAGAGCTTTTCGACCGAGAAGCCATAGACCCTCTCCTGCGGAACGCGAAGCGGAGGTCCAGAGGAAACGGAATAAGTGCTCGCAGAGCCGAGCGAAAGCGAGTTATGCCGGCTTTCCTCTGGACCGAAGTGGAGCGGCTCCGCGCATCGCAGAACGCTGAACGAGAGAAGAACGAGCCGTCTCGGGCGCGTCGATGTCGAAACCCGATCTCCTAGGCGACCTAGCTGGTTGAGTGCAAAATGCGCCCGGCGATTATTCGAGTTCCTGCTCACAAGCTCTCGGTTTTGCTCGGGGTTGGCTCCATTGAATGCGCCCCCGCTCGGAGCAACAATGACCAAACATCTGGAGCGCTCCCGTCCGGGTAAAGGTCTCGCACATCTACGATCCGTGGGCTACGGCGTCCAAGCGACTCGTACGCCGGCGACGCAATGGGCAGAGCCGCGAATGCCGTCGCCGCCGGACGAAGCTGAGCCGGCTCCGGTATTCGCACGTGCGGGTGCGGAGCCGCGCTCGAGTGATGCACCGCCTTCGTTCGGCGACGCCTCGACTTCGGCTCAGCCGCAAGTCCCAAGCGCTCGCGGCAGAAGCGTGCGACTACAAAACGCGACACGCAGATCCCCTCCGCGGCAAGCAGCTCGCCAATCAGCCCGAAGGACGCGCCCTTCTCGCGCAACTCACGGACAATGCCCGCGA
>DASVRY010000257.1:0-9842 GCA_036388395.1 Chthoniobacteraceae bacterium | reverse complement strand
AAATGCTCCGCCTGCGTGCTTACGAAAAGCTCCAGAACCTGGTCGCGCGTGGCATGGTGAAGAAGGAAGCGAAGAAGTACAAGGGTATTCCAAAGCAACTTGCCACTCTCGAGACCTTCCCACCGAAGCCGACGGCGCCTGCTGCGGCTGCCGCGCCGGCGACTCCTGCAACGGCAGCGTAAGCTACCGGTTTCTCGCACCGCCTCTCCATGATCCGGGACTACCTTCCGATTCTCCTGCAGGTCCTCGTCGCGATCGGTTTCGCGGCCTCCGCGCTGATCGTCAGCGTCGTCCTCGGGAAAGCGGCCAAGAGCAACAAGACGAAAGACTCCGCTTATGAGTGCGGCATGCTGCCGATCGGCGGCGCGCAGCCTCGGTTCAGCGTGAAGTTCTACCTCGTGGCGATGCTCTTCATCCTCTTCGATATCGAGATCGTGTTTATGTATCCGTGGGCAGTCGTTTACCGCGACTTCCTTGCCCTGCATGGCGCCTCGATCTTCTGGAGCATGCTGAGCTTTGTCAGCATCCTTACTGTCGGTTACATCTACGCGATCAAGAAAGGTGCGTTGGACTGGAAAAGTTAAACGCTGAACATCATTGGCGAACGATCGGGCGGCTCGCCGGTTCACACCGGTCGCCGCCCGTTTCGTGTCCGGTTCTTTCCTTGCCTCACCGTATCTGAAGTTCTACAAAACCCCGCCCGCATGGTTCACCACGTCACGCTCTTCAAGCTCAAGCCCGAGGTCACCCCTGCCAAGCTGGAGCAGTTGATGATGGCGACCCGTATGAGCCTCCTCAAGATCCCGGAGATCCTGAGCGTGCGCTGTGGGAAGAACATCGATCCCAAGTCGGAGTGGCCGTTCTTCATCGCGCTGGATTTTGAATCCACGGACAAGCTCGCGATGACCAAGGACGACGCGATCTACATGAAATTTGCGGCAGAGGTGATCAAGCCGAACACCAGGGAGCAGCTCACGCTCAACTACGAGATGGATCCGGGGAAGAACGTGAAGTATTCCTGAGCGGAGAACTCGGCCCTCGGCTCCGCTTCCAATTTTCTCTCGTCACTGTTTCGGAAGATTCCGCTACTCTACGATTCCAAGTACAGGTCCGAGGTCGATCAGCTTGTCGCTTCGGCCAAGCTTCGGTGAATGCAGGCTCGAAACCGTTCCGTCGAAATAGAGGGCGTTCGGACATCGCAGCACGTCTCGGAAGAATACCGCGAAGTCATACAGATTCACCGGAGTTTCGATGATTGCGAAAAGAGCAACATCGGGCGAAGGCACGCCGACGCCATTCCGGCTCAGTCGAAACTCCGAACCCGGTTTGAACTTCGGATGAATCTTCCCGTCGAGCACGAGCAGCGGACCTGACTGCGTGGCAAGGAGCACCTTCTCACCGAGCCGCGGATACTGCGACGACTCCACGACGTGAGCGCCTGCGGTGGTGACGGCGAACACGCCATTCGGTTTCATGAAGAAGTTGCCGTGGTCGTTCGCCAGGTTGAGCGGCGTCAGTTCGCGCCCTTCGTTCACGAACAGCCCGACGGGAGCCAGGTTCCCGTGATACATGCCGGCGTTCATCCCGAAAGCGAGCTTCTGCCCGCGCTTGGCCAGCCACTGGTTGATCCCATCGAAGGACTTTAGTGGTCGTCCAGCCTCATCCTCCAGGAAAAGCTCGAGCTTCTCCTCTTTCATGTTTACGCGGCAGATCGTGACCTTCTGCCCATTGATCTCACTCGTGCTGAACTCCACGGCGCGCGTTTCCGCCGCTAAAAACGCGGTGGCGACGAATGCGGAAAAACAAGAGCGGAGCGAGCAGCCGAGGGGGAAAGGCATGCTTGGCTATAACGTTCCCAGCGTGAAATCTCCAGTCCGCAAACTCTTCCGGGTGTCGATCAGCACCGACCGTGGAGAGCTGCCGCGAAGGGTATCCGACAGAGGGATAAACCGCGAAGACGCGGAGAGCGCGAAGGTTTAGAAGAAGAACGAGCACCGTTGTCCTGATGGCAGCGCAACCCTCCGGGGAGCGCACTCGTCCCGGGTGCTGGTGCTGGCGTCCCGCCAGCACGAACTTCCTGCAGTTCTATCCCACAGTAATGTGCACGGTGACGAAGTGCGTTTCCGCGGGACGCGGAAACCAGCACTCGGGACGAGTGCGCTCCCCGGAGATCGACCGGCATGCGCTACGCAGTGACCGACGCAGCTTGCTTCCAACTCCAGAAACAAAGATCTGCCTCCGGACCTTCGCGTTCTTCGCGTCTTCGCGGTTTATTCCTCCCAACACCCGGACCGCGACACCAAGCCACGGCCAATCACGCACCCGCTCTTCACCACCGCCCTAGCGCGCGCCGGTAAACGTCGGTGTACTTCTCCACAGACACCTTCCACGAGAAATCCATCTCCATGGCGCGTTGCACGAGCCGCTTCCAGAGCGCCGGATCGCGCCGAAGACGCTTCGCCCGGTTAATTGAGTCCCACAAAGCTTGTGGCGTGTAGTCGTAAAAGAGGAGCCCATGTCCCGAATCAAGGGTGGGGTCGAAATCCTGCACGATCTGGTGCAACCCTCCCGTGGCTCGCGCAATTGGCAGCGTGCCGTAACGCAGCGAATACATTGCGGTGAGTCCACACGGTTCGAAGTGCGACGGGATCAGCGCCACATCAGCACCGGCCTGGATCAGGTGCGCAACCGGTTCATCCATGGTCTTCCAGTAGGCGAAATGCTCCCGGTGCCGCTTGCTCGCAATCATCAGCTCGCGCTCATAAGCAGTGTCGCCTTCGCCGAGAATGACCAGCCGAACATCATCGGCGAGGAGCCGGTCGAGCAGCGGCAGAAGAAGATCGAGCCCTTTCTGCTCAGCAAGCCGCGAGACCATCGCGAACACCGGTCCCTGCGGATCAGGCGCAAGTTCGCACGCCTTGAGCAAAGCATCCCGACACGTCTTTTTCCCAGCCAGGTTCGACGACTTGTAGCGCTTCGGGAGGAGCTTATCGTTGGCTGGATCCCAAACCGCGTAGTCCGCGCCATTGAGGATGCCGTGCAGCTTGCCGGCGTGCTCGCGGATTACTGCATCCAGCCCGCAGCCGTATTCGGGAGTTTGGATCTCGCGGGCATAGCGCTCACTCACCGTCGTCACTGCGTCGGCAAAAAGAATACCGGCTTTCAGGAGATTGAGCCGTCCATAAAACTCCACACCCCGCGGCGAGAAGTATTCCCCAGGCAAATTCGTGAGGCCGAAATCGAGCGCCCAAAAACTCCCTTGGTAGGCGAGATTGTGAATCGTCAGCACGGTCGTGACCGGAAGCCGCCGCTCCTTTACCAGCACCGGGACGAGCGCCGTCTGCCAGTCGTGCACCTGGATGATATCCGGCGGCGGCGAGACCCGCCGTGCGAGTTCGACGACAGCCTTCGAGAAAAAGATGAAGCGCTCCGCGTTGTCTTCGTAGTCCCGGCCGTCCTCGCCGTAGATCCCCGCGCGATCGAAGTATTCATCCTGCTTCACGAGGAAAAGCTGCACGCCATTCGCAGCCTTGGCGTCGAGGATCTCGGCCTCCACGCGCTTGCCGCCAACCTGCAGCCCGAGCTTCACCCCAGTACTACGCGGCTTCAGCTTGCGATCTGTGGAAAAGCCGCGGTAGCACGGCAGCACCACGCTCACCTCGTGGCCTGCTGCGACGAGCGCGCCGGGTAGCGCTTCCAGCACATCACCGAGTCCACCAGTGCGCGCAAGGGGCGTAAGTTCACTTCCGGCGAGCAGGATTTTCATGGCGCGGGATTCGAGCAAAGGGGTTTGGCGGCAGCAACAGTTATTCGCGACAAGCGCCGCAGGTGCGGCTGGGGAAAACGCGCTTGTCATGAAAAGGCGCGTTGTTACAGTCCCCAGACCTTTTCAGGGCCACTCCCGCATGACTCTCGGCAACCTACTTTCGGTCGATCAGATTCTCCCCGAGATGCAGGCGACCGAACGTTGGTCTGCCATCGTCGAGTTGGTCGATCTGCTCGTCGCTCGCGGAAAGGTGAAAGAGGTCGATCGCGATGTGGTCCTCGCGGCACTTCGCCAGCGGGAAGAGACGATGAGCACCGGTATCGGCTTCGGCATCGCCATCCCGCACGCTTCGTCGGATCGCGTGGATCAAGTCGTGGCGGCCTTTGGACGCTCGTCCACCGGCATCGAGTTCGACTCACTCGACAATGCGCCGGTGCGCTTCATTGTCTTGTTCGTGGTGCCGAAGGATCAATTTCAGACCCATCTCCGGACGCTTGCGGCGATTGCGAAATTTCTCAACGATCGCACAGTGCGGGAACGGCTCGGCACGGCGACGTCGGCGGTAGAGATTCTCGGGATTTTCGAGAACAACGCGCCCGCCCGAGCGTGATTCACCTCTCGGGCCCTTCGCCCGATGCACCTGACGCGCTCCTCCGCGCGTGACGACTCCATGACGACCTCCTCTTTGCTTCAGCAGAAGCTCCGCGCAGCCCTCGAAGGCGTTGCCGATGTCGAGCCACAGCTCACGCCGGCGACTGATCCCCGGTTCGGCGACTACCAGACGAACGTCGCCATGGTGCTGGCAAAACCGATGCGCGCCAATCCGCGACAGCTCGCGCAGCAGATTATCGAGAAGCTTGACGTCGCCGAAATGTGCGAACCACCGGAAATCGCCGGCGCCGGGTTCATTAATTTCCGTCTGCGCACCGATTGGCTCGGGGCTCGGATGCACGGCTTTGCTGAAGACTCACGGCTCGGTGTTCCGGCACCATCTACGCCGCGGAAGCTCGTCATCGACTTCTCGTCCCCAAACGTCGCCAAGCCGATGCACGTCGGCCACATCCGCTCAACAATCCTCGGCGATGCGTTGGCGCGGATTGCCTGCTTCATCGGCCATGAAGTTGTGCGCGATAATCACATCGGCGACTGGGGCACCCAGTTCGGGATGCTTCTCGTTGGCTGGAAGCGGGAGCTGGATCGTGGCGCTCTGGCCGCTGACCCGCTCCTTGAGATGGAGCGGATCTACAAGCTGATCAGCGCACGTTGCAAAGAGGATCCGGCGACGCTGGAGAGCGCACGCCAGGAACTCGTGAAGCTGCAAAACGGCGATCCTGAAAACCTGGAGCTTTGGCGCGAAATGATCCGCCTCTCGCAGGCGCAGTTCGACACGATCTACGGTCGACTGGGAGTGAAGTTCGACGTGACGCTCGGCGAGAGCTTTTACAATTCGCAACTCAAGCCAGTGGTCGAGGAGCTGCGCACGCGCGGCATCGCCTCGGAAAGTGAAGGCGCACTTTGCGTCTTCTCCGATCGCAGTGGCAAACCCGAGGAGGATCCATTCCTGATCAAGGATCAGGATGGATGGCGGAATAATCCGGCTCTGGTGCAGAAGAGCGATGGCGCGGCGAATTACACCACCACCGACCTCGCGACTCTGCAGTACCGCATGAACGAATGGTCGCCCGACGAGATCATCTACGTCACCGACGGGCGCCAGCAACTGCACTTCCGCCAGCTCTTCGCCATCTTCCGCCGCTGGCAGCCGGAAGCCGCCGCAAAACTCCGCCTCTCCCACGTTTGGTTTGGCTCGATCCTTGGTGACGACGGAAAGCCCTTCAAAACGCGCAGCGGGGAGACGATCAAGCTAACCAACCTGCTGAACGAAGCGGAAGAGCGCGCGCTGAACCTCGTCACCGAAAAAAATCCCGAGCTCCCGGAAGCGGACCGGCGCGAGATCGCACGCATCGTCGGCCTCGGTGCCGTGAAGTACGCGGACCTGCTGCCTAACCGCCAGAGCGATTACGTTTTCTCCTGGGACAAGATGCTTAGCTTTCAGGGCAATACCGCGCCTTATCTGCAGAACGCCTATGTGCGAACGCGCTCGATCTTTCGCAAAGCAGAGGAACTAGGCATCGCGACAGCCACTGGAGAGGTAATCCTCAGCGAAGCTGCCGAAGCTGGCCTTGCAAAGAAGCTGCTGCAATTCGGCGAAATCCTACCGCAGGTGCTCGACGATCATCGGCCAAATCTCCTTACCAACTATCTCTTCGAGCTGGCGCAGACCTTTCACAGCTACTTCGAGTGTTGCCCGGTGCTGAAATCAGAAGGCGCTGTTCGCACCAGCCGGCTGACGCTCTGCAAGGGAACCGCTGCCGTCCTCCGTCAGGGTCTCGCTCTGCTCGGGATCGAGGCTCCCGAACGCATGTAGCCGCTCCCGGTGTGGCGGAGTCGCCGTGCTACTGAGCCGAGTCGCGCGCGCGCTTGTTCATGCCTTCAAAGCCAGACGCGCTCAGGAACTCCGTCTTCTTGCCATCGTGGGTGATGACTACCTTCCACCCCGCAAGCTGATCTACATGCATGTCGGACGTGCCGTGCATGTGTCCGCCGATCTTGTACTCGCCGACGAGGAGCTCCTGTTCAGCGGCGGTCTTGAGTGAGCCGACTGGTAGGCTTTTGCTGTAACGCTCCAACGTTCCAGTCTCACTCAAGCCCCAGCGCTTGATGAGAATCACGCAATCGATCGTCCCTTCCGGCATCTCCCTCATCGAGATGTTCTTCACCACGGCCTTGAGCGCCATCGTCCGCTCGATCTCGCGCATATAGCTCGATCCGCCGTCCGCTCGATCGAGAGTTTTCTTCGTCACGCTCACCCGCAATCCGCCTTTGTCCTCAGCCGTTGCGGCGTGATTCAGAAGCAGCAAGAGGGCGAGGAGAGTAGCTAGTGTTTTCATGCAGAAGGTCTTCACCACAACGTGCGAGTCCGGCTGTTCTTAGGAACCAGCAGCACGTTTATGCGATCAAAACGAAAAGTTGAGCGAGACCGCTCCGAAGAGCTGTGGCTCTTCCTGACCTTCAAACTCCTTCGTGCGATAGACCACTGCATAGGTGAACTTGGTGTTCTTGAAGTTGATCGCCGCACCGACGCTGAGGTCCGCGACGAGTGGCTTGTGGTCAACCGATACGCTTTCTCCGAAGGTATTTCCGTTAAGGAAAATGTCATGCGCCACAGCGCGGCCATCGGCCCGCGCGAAGACATACATACCAATGTCGAACTTCCTCACTCGATCGGCTTGCTCGGCTCCCTCGACTGGTGTCGGGGTCACAGACGCAGGACCGATGATCGCACTGCCGAAATCGTCCGGCAGATTGACTCCGATTCGCAGCTCGGCGCCCGCGTTGGCGAAGATACGGACATTGCCAACCCCAGCGCCGGCGTGCGGTAGAAACTCCCAGTCGAGCCCGACCCGCCGCTCCTTTGCCGGCCACCGCCAGGTGCGCTCATAGACGGCGAGCACGCCGAGTTCGTTGTGAAGCTGGTTATTCCAGCCATTCGGAATCTCCAGCCCGCGAATCGCGTGGACGCCGCTTTGGGCATACTCGGCGAGGCTCCACGAGCCGCCGACCACGCCAATATTCAGCACGAAGGAATTTCGCACCTCGGCATTCTTCCAGATCAAGCCAACGCCAACGTAGAGCCAGCCTGCATACGGGCGATCACCTTCCACCGGCTCGAACGACTCAGTATCGTCCGGCGTGTAAATGTTTTGGCCGAAGGAAAAGGCGAGGTTCTTCTGGTAGCCCGGATCGTTGACGAACGGCAGTCGATCAATAAGCGGCTGGAGCGGACTCGCATACGGCGTGTCGCTGAACTTCTCTAGATTGGTTGACGTCCAGCCAAGCTTCACCCCGCTTGTGTAGTAGCGATCCGTCCCGGCAAAGAGATCGTTCTCGAAGTAGAGGCTGAACGTCCCGCGCTGCACCGGTGCCGGTTCTTCCGCGGTCGGAGTCACGGGACGTGCAGCGAAGGCTTGCGCAGAAAGGAAACAGACGAGCGAGCAGAGCAAACGTGAGGAGGCCTTCATGAAAAGGCGGGAGAATGATCAGCGCACCAAAGCTTGGCGAGAGCAAAGGCAGCCTCCGATCTTTGGCGCGCACGGGCAGGCGGAAGATCAGGAAAAGGCGGGAAGCACGGCAACCGGCAACTGCTTCAATCATACGTACACATAATTTCCTTCCAAATTGTGCACCGTTCAGCGCACCGTAACACAAGTCCGTCCCGTGCCCCCCCTGAGCATACTGATTTCGCGCCGTCTGGCGCTAGCCGTCTCCCTGACCCTGGGAGGAATCCTCCCTGCCGTGGCGCAGCAGGCGGTGACCACGGAGGTGGATATCGCCCAAAACTACAACGCGGCGATGCAGGCGTTCGCCAAGGGAGATTGGGAAGGGTGCTCCACCGGCCTCGAGCAGGTGATCAAGATGATGGTCAACGAGAAGCAGCAGGGCGCTCTCGAAGGGATCTACTACACGCTTGGCGCGGCTTACTTCAACATGCCGAACTATCCGAAGGCGATCGAGGCTTTCGAGAAGTTCACGACCAAGTTCGGGAAGTCCACCAAGATCTGGGAGGTGCGCCTCGCGCTGGCTCAAGCACACCGGCAGAACAAGGGATTCGATCAGGCGATCAAGCTCTACGAGGCCCTCGAATCGGTGCCGCTCTACCGGGAGCAGGCGCTCAATGCCCAGGTTCAGATTTATCAGGAGCAGGAGAAGCCGCTGGAGGCTGTGCGGGTGCTGGAGCGGATTGTCGGAGCGGATATCCAGACCACCGTGCAGGCGACGGCAGCAATGAGTCTCGCACAGTTGCTCGCGAATCAGAACCAGCCCGAAAAGGCCGTCGGCTGGCTGCAGCGCTTGCAGATGAAGACAGCGCTCATCGAGAACCTCGTCGCTCTGAACGCGCTTGCGGTGAAGCTGGGGGACGAATTCTCCGAAAAGAAGCTCTACAACCAAGCCATCGCCGCCTACCGGGCGGTCCGCTCCCGGGAAGAGGTGCTAAAATTTCAGACGGAGCGAATCGCGGCCATGGATCGGCGGATTGACGCAAATCTCAAGGCAGCGACCGGCAATCCGGTGCTCTTCGCGCAAATGACGCAGTGGAACAACCAGATCAAGGCAGCGCAGGCCGAGGCCAAATCGCTGCTCGAGGAGTTCATCAAGCTGCCCGACTTTGCGGCGTCGGTGCTCTTTCGGATGGCCCGGTGCTGGTATGATTCCGAGCGCAAATGGGAAGCCATCGTCGTTTTTGATCGGATTCTTGCACGACATCCAAAGGCCACGGAGCGCGAGTCGGCTCTCTACGGGATGATCGTCGCCTATGCCGAGGTGAGCCAGCCGAAGCGCGCCCAGGAGCTTTGCGAGGTCTACCTCAAGGAATTTCCGAGCGGGGAAAATGCTCAGACGGTTGGTTATCTCAGTGGCGCGGTGGCGCTTCAGGCGCAGGATCTCCAGGGAGCAGAATCCTATTTCGGCACGATGCTGGAGAAGCAGCCAGAGAGTAGTTTCCGCGAAGAAATGCGGTTTCTGCTCGGGAACGCGAAGTTCATGCAGGGGAAGCATGACGAGGCGCAGAAAGAATACGCGGCTTATCTAAAAGAGTATCCGCAGGGGCAGAACGTCGAGGAGGTTAGATATCGCACCGCTTTGGCCGACCTGTTCGCGGGACGGTTCGAGGTCGCGCTCACGGGTTTGAATGGCTACCTGGGGCAATATCCTGAAGGCACGATGGTCGCCGACGCTAAGTATCGCATCGCGGTCTGCAAGTATGCTGCGGAGCAATACGATAAAGTGGTAGCCGACTGCCGCGCGTGGCTCCAGCAGTTCACGAGTCACGAGCAGGAAGGTGAGGTCCAGGCGCTGCTGGGTGATGCCCTCGCGGCGCAGGGAGAACTCGCAGAAGCCGTTCCCGCTTACCGCCGATCGTATCAGGTGGCGACGACTGATGAGGTGCTTAACTACTCCCTTTTCGAAGCGAGCAAACATCTACAGAAGCTCGGCAAGTGGCCGGAAATTTCCGAGA
>DASVRY010000256.1:0-4306 GCA_036388395.1 Chthoniobacteraceae bacterium | reverse complement strand
CCGGCGTGCGCCTGGATGAACTCCTCGGCCAATCTCACCACCGTCGAGTCATCACGAGGCGTCTGTCGATCGGCGGCAAAAATTGCGAGGTAATCCGCGTGGGCGCCAATCTCAGGCGCACTCGGCAAGGTATTCGCCGCGCGGAGGTAACGAGCTCCGTCGCCGTCGCTCCGGCCTTCGAAGACGAGTTCCGCCAGCGCCAGGTGGGCCTCGGCCACCCGCGGTGCACGCGGGAAATGATGGAGAAAAAGCTGCAACGTCTCGGCCGCTCGGGGATCCTTAAGTCGCGCCTGGAGCAAGCCCTGCTCGAGCATCAGTTCACTGCGCAGCGGGCTCTCCGGATACCGCTGGCTCAGCTCAGTAAACTCCGTGAGGAACCTCTCAAAGTTCTTGAGATTCAACGTGGAGAGCGCCGCGTTGAAAAGCGATGACTCCCGCAGGCGTGGCGAGCGCTGGGCGGCTCGCTGGAAGGTATTGGCCGCGAGGAGATACTCGCTTCTGCGGAAATGCACAAAAGCCGTCCGCAACTCGACGTCCGCGCGGAGCTCGTCCGTGGTGACCTGGCGCGCCGCGGCCTCCAACGCGGCGAGTGCGCCCGGATTATCACCCTTCTCGAGGAGCAAGTCGGCCTGCGTGAGATGGACGTAAGGCAGCAGTGGATGCCCCGGATGATCGCGCACGAACGCCTGGAGAGATTGAGCGGCTTTGTCCGGCTTCTTTTTTCGAATCTGCAGTCGGGCGACGTAGAAGCGCGCCAACGCCGAGCGGCGGGCTTCCGGCTTCTTCACCCAGCCATGCAGGTCATCTTCCGAGGCGCGTTCCTGCATCGCATAGATCTGATCCAGCCGGCGAAAGGCGAGCTCGAGATAGGCGCTATGCGGATGCGCCCAGATGAACGTCTCGAGCACCTTCTCGCCAGCTTCAGAGCCTTGCAACGCCATGCGCGCCTCAGCAATTCCAAGCGTGGCTCCGACGTGGAGATTCTCAGAAAGGTGCGATTCATCTCGGAGAACAGACTCGAACGAGAGGCGCGCCGCATCCGGACGGTCCTGCAGTAACGCGAGCTGCCCCTCGACATAGTGTTGCCACTTTTTCTCCTCGGGAGTGATCGGCTGGATGGCGTTCAAGGCCGCCCACCCACGCTTCTCCTGGCGAAGCTCAACGAGCAGACTCGCGTGCCTGAGCTGCACGCCAACCGGGGCATCGCCGCGGCGGACGAGCCCTTCAATCAACTCGGAGGCGCGGCCGGTCTGCCCCAAGGCGTGCAAACACTCGGCCTCACCTAACTTGGGCGCGAGGGGGGCATCCGGCGCCGCCGCGAGCTGTCGGTAGATGGGCAGCGCCTCACTCCAACGCCCTGTAGCGGCGAGAGCATGGGCGCGGAGCAGTCGCAAACGCGGGCTTGTCGACTTGGTGAATGAATCCGTCGCGAGCAACGCTTCATCGACTAGGTTCGCGGAAAGCATCCCCTCGACGAGCAACGCCTCCGCCTTATGGCGATCTTCCGGCGTGAGATCCGGCGCCGCGAGAAAGGTGCGCAGCTTCTCGATCGCGACCTGAGGAATCGCTTCAGCGAGAGCCCGATTGGCACTTCGCAGCAGATTTGGATCAGCCGCCTGGACGTAAGTTGCGGCGAAGAGCAACACTGCGACAGGAGCTGCGAGCAGCGGGCGGGCGCGAGTGAGCGCTTTTGGGATTGGAAGATTTCCGCCGCTAGTCATACGAGCCTCTTTAGATACCGCCCTGTGTGGCTCGCCTCAACCTCCGCGATTCGTTCCGGCGGGCCCTCCGCAATAATCCGACCGCCGCCTGAGCCGCCCTCTGGACCGAGGTCCAGCACCCAATCCGCGCACTTGATGACCTCCAAATTGTGCTCGATCACGATCAGCGTATTGCCGGCATCCCTGAGCTTCATTAGCACCTCCAGGAGCTTGTGAATGTCCGCGAAGTGCAGGCCAGTGGTCGGTTCATCGAGGATGTAGACAGTGCGTCCTGTAGCTTTCTTGGCCAGCTCCGTGGCCAGCTTGATCCGCTGCGCTTCGCCGCCTGACAGTGTGGTCCCGTTCTGCCCGAGACGGACATACCCAAGCCCGACATCTTCCAACGCGAGCAACTTATCGGAGATCTGTGGGACGTTCCGAAAAAAACGTGCTGCTTCATCCACGGTCATATCGAGGATGTCGGCGATGTTCCTACCCTTGTAAGTAACCTCCAACGTTTCGCGATTATAGCGACGGCCGCGGCAGACTTCGCACTCCACATAGACATCCGCGAGGAAGTGCATCTCGATCTTCTTTACCCCGTCGCCTTCGCATGCTTCGCAGCGTCCGCCTTTCACATTAAAGCTAAACCGCCCCGACTCGTAACCCCGGATTCGCGACGCAGGGAGACCTGCGAACAGGTCGCGCATCGGTCCGAACGCACCGGTGTAGGTCGCCGGATTGGAGCGCGGTGTGCGGCCGATTGGCGTCTGGTCGATCACGATTGCCTTGTCGATCTGCTCGAGGCCGAGCAGTCCGGCGTGCTTTCCCGGGCGGTCTTTTGAGCGATGGAAATGGCGGAAGAGCGTCCGGCGGAGGATGTCGTCCACGAGCGTCGACTTGCCGCTCCCGGAGACGCCGCTCACGCAGGTAAAACATCCCAGCGGAAAGGAAGCGGTGACGTGCTGGAGATTGTTCTCGCTGGCGTCCTGGATGGTCAGCCACCCATCTGTGTGCTGCTTTTCGCCGGCGCCTTTCGACTTTGCCGGCGCCCGCCGGGTGCGCGGCACCGGGATGCGAGCACGCCCGCTAAGATACTGCCCGGTGAGGGAGCCCTCCACCGCGATGATCTCGTCGACGGTGCCTTGCGCGACGAGGTGGCCACCGCGAACGCCAGCACCCGGACCGAGATCGAGCACGTGATCCGCCGCCCGGATCGTGTCCTCGTCATGCTCAACGACGATCACGGAGTTTCCCAAATCGCGCAGGCGCTGCAGTGTGCCGATGAGCCGGTCGTTGTCGCGTTGATGCAAGCCGATACTCGGCTCATCGAGCACATAGAGACAACCAGCGAGCCCAGAGCCAATCTGGGTTGCCAGCCGGATGCGTTGCGCTTCGCCGCCGCTGAGCGTTCCGCTCTCCCGATCGAGGCTGAGATAGGCGAGGCCCACTTCGGTGAGAAAGCTCAGCCGATTGGCGATCTCGCGTCGCACTTCGCTCGTGATAAAACGCTCCTGCTCGTTCACCTCAAGGCCTTGAATGAAGTCCAGCGCTTCACCGATCGTCTGCTGACAAAACGCGTGGATATTCAGCTCTCCGCGGAGATCACTAGCCACCGTCACCGCGAGGATCTCCGGCTTCAGTCGCGCCCCGGCGCACGCTGTGCATAAATGCCGGCTCATATATTGCCGCACCCGCTGCCGGGAAAATTCGCTGTCCGTCGTTTCGTAAAGGCGCTGCAACTGCGCCACCACCCCGTCGAATGGCTTCTCCGCCTTCGCCGCCTTGCCGTCCTCCGACCAGCTCGTCGGGATCGCCCGCTTCCCCGTGCCGAAGAAAAGCGCCTGCTGAAACTCCTTCGGCAACTCGCGGAAAGGCGCGTCGACCGAGACACTGAAAGCCTTGGCAAGCGCGCCAAGCAGCCCCGCGTAATACTTCTGCATCCGCTTTGTCGCCTTGGCCCATGGTGCGACCGCTCCTGCCGCGAGCGATTTCTCCGGATCGGAGATGATCAGCTCCGGATCAAGGATCAGCTCCGTGCCCAGTCCGTGACACGCGTTGCAGGCGCCGAAGTGGCTATTGAAGGAAAAGTGCTTCGGCGTGAGTTGCGGCAGGGTAAAGCCGGTCTCGGGGTTGCTGAAATCGGTCGAATACTTCAGTTCTTCCCACTGCTCGGGTTCAGCGCCTTCGATGCGTCGCAACACCTTCAGCTTGCGCCCGCCCCATTTCAGCGCCGTCTCCACCGAATCCGCCAGCCGGCTCCGCACCCCTTCGCGGACGACCAGGCGATCGATCACCGCCTCGATGACATGCGCCGAGCCTTTGCTCAAGCGCACCGGCTCCGGTCGCCCGAGTTCAATCATCTCGCCATCCACGCGGGCGCGGACGAAACCCTCCCGCTTCAGCTTCTCCAGCACGTCTCGAAACTCGCCGACCTCGCTTTGCACGATCGGAGCAAGCAGCACGATGCGGCTCTCTGCCGGATACTCCAGAATGCAGTCGACGATCTGCTGAGGCGACAGCTTGCTGATCACCGCTCCTGTGCGTGGATCGTGCGGCCGCCCGATCGAGGAGAAAAGTAGCCGCAGGTAATCGTAAATCTCCGT
>DASVRY010000255.1:0-13402 GCA_036388395.1 Chthoniobacteraceae bacterium | reverse complement strand
GTTATGTCTCAGGGCTCGATGGTGCTCGAAGATGGTTCGATCGTCGTAAATCTAAAAACCACGAACGGCAAAAGCTTTGTCACCGGGCGGATCATCCAGGCGGATCTCGCTGCGTCCGACTGGTCCGGATCTTTGCGCTGGGAGAAAAAGGCTTCTCCCCGCAGCCCGCTCTTTTCGCATGAAATAACCGCCGACACACAGTTCACGGCGACTAGACACAAGGGCAATGAGCCCCCGCTGGGGCCAAATCAGAGTTCCGGCGTGACTATCATCATCAGCGGAGGCGACCTGGGCGACTCGATCCTTGTGCCGGCCTACATCGTCGCCGATGGAGCAATCCTGCCACGCGAATTCGGTGATCGCCGCGCAGGAGCTTCGATCAACCCAGGCAACGGCGCCGTGAGTGGCTTCTTTGTGCATCCGCAAACTCGCCTTCCCGTCCCCTTCGGCGGAGTTGTGAACAGCAAGCTCCACGAAGTCCAAGGAGGGTTTCTCGGCTCCGGAATCGGCGGCGAAGTCCGCATCGTGCCAGGACTCGTCTCACACGGTGCGGTCCACTAGCTAGCGACAGCGAAGGTGAGAAGGAATTTAAGGTCACCTTTTGTGCCACCATGTTCCGAACTCGTTCAGCAGCGACGTCGAAACTGCTCGTGGAGTGATCAAGGTCTACATTGCAGAGATTCCGGTGACGTACTTCGTTGCGCCGTAGTCTCGGTCCCTCATCCAAAGTTCCTTTACGTCCGCCAGCTCCTTTGTAAGCGCCTGCTGCAGAGCACGCAGCCGTTAGCCGTAAATAGTATAAACGGTTCCGACCCAATTAGTCTAACCGTGCCCCGAGTGGACGTCGTAGCCGGCAAACGGATGTGCGGATTCGAAGTGAAAGTGAGCGACGCGAGCGGCTCGGGAGCTCAGAGCGGCGGCGGCTCGTCCCGGCTCTCGCGCAGGAGTTCTTCTTCGAGAAAGTGATCCGGTCGCAGCGGCTCGCTGATTGCATATTCCTCGCCGAGCCACTTGCCGAGATCCACCATCTTGCAGCGGTTCGAGCAGAATGGCCCCACTGGTTGAGCGAAAAAATCGCTCTTCTTGCTGCAGATCGGACACGCTATTTCGCTCTTCGACGGCACCCGCGAAAGTAATCACGGGTCGTAGGATTTTGCATCTGCCAGTCGGCGAAAAATATTGGGAAAAGATCAGCCGGCCTTTGTGGAGAAGCCGTTCCCAAGATCCCAAACGGTCTGGCCTGCGACAATCGTCCGGACGGCGCGGCCCTTTAGCTCCCAGCCGTGGAACGGCGTGTTGCAGCTCCGGGATTGGCCCGTGCTTTTATCTACCGTCCACTCCAGATCCGGATCGAACAAGGTCACGTCCGCCGCTGCGCCGACGCTGAGCGTGCCACGATCCAGCTTGAGCAAACGCGCGGGCTCGACGGTAAGCAGAGCGACGAGCCGCGGCAGGTCGATGGCCTTTTTCTTGTGCACGAGAATGTCCAGGAATAACGCGAGCTCCGTCTCCAGCCCAAGTATTCCAAAGGGGGCCTGATCGAACTCGACCTCCTTCTCGTGCTTGCTGTGCGGAGCGTGATCGCTCGCGAGGATGTTAATCGTGCCGTCAGCAACCGCCGCGATTAGCGCGTCGACGTCGCGTTCCGTGCGCAGCGGCGGGTTCATCTTGAAGTCGGTGTTGAAGCCTTGGATCGACTCGTCAGTAAGGGCTATGTGGTGCGGGCAAATTTCACCACTGATCGGAACGCCCCGTCCGCGCGCTTCGCGCAAGATGCGCGCGCTGCCGGCGGCGCTCAGGTGCTGGCAATGGATCGGCGTGTGGCACAGTTCGGCGAGGAGTGCGTTGCGTTGCACGATCACTTCCTCGCCGGCCGAAGGCCAGCCGGGTAGGCCGAGCACGGTGCTCCAGTAGCCCTCGTGCATCACGCCTTTGCCGACCAGGTTGTAGTCCTGACAGTGGTCCATCACCACGAGGCCGAACATACGCGCATACTCAAGCGCGCGGCGCATCACCTCGTTATTTTGCACACACCGCCCGTCGTCCGTGAGCGCGACGATTCCCGCTTTGTGCATGGAGCCAATCGGCGCGAGCTCTTCACCCGCGAGGCCTTTGGTAATCGCGCCGGTGGGGAAGACGTTGATGCACGCTTCGGCCCGCGCCTTTTCCTGAATCCAGGTGACGACGCTCGCATTGTCCACCGGTGGCGCGGTGTTGGGCATGCAGACGACGCTCGTGAATCCGCCAGCCGCGGCCGCACGCGTGCCGCTGGCGATCGTCTCTTTTGCCGATTGGCCCGGCTCGCGCAAATGCACGTGCAGATCGATCAAACCAGGAGCGAGGACGAGGCCTTTTGCATCGATCTCCACGATGGAGGCGTCTCGCTCGAGCTTGGTCTTCGCGTCGGCGATGCGGCCGTCGATGAGGAGAAGCTCGGCGGTTTCGTCGCGTCCATTGGCGGGATCGATGATGCGGCCGTTGCTGATGCGCGTGATCATGGGGCGGTTCATCGTAGAGGAGCGCGGCTCCCGCCGGCGCAGAGGTAGAGAACGGCCATGCGGACCGCGAGGCCGTTGGTGACCTGATCGAGGATCACGCTACGGTCGCTATCGGCGAGGTCGCTGTCGATCTCAACGCCGCGGTTGATCGGGCCCGGGTGCATGATCAGCGCCTCCGGTTTCAGCCGGGCCGCGCGGGCTTTGCTCAGGCCGAAGAGCGTCGTGTATTCGCCGAGACTGGGGAAATATTCCTTCCGTTGCCGCTCGTGTTGGATGCGGAGGAGGTTCACCACGTCAACGTCCGGCAGGATCGAATCGAGGTCGCGCGTCACGGCGCAGCCGAGCTTCTCGAACTCACGCGGGACGAGAGTGCTCGGGCCCACTAGCGTGACACGGGCGCCGAGTTTGAGCAGCGCATGGATATTCGAGCGCGCCACGCGGCTGAAGAGAATGTCACCGACAATCGCCACGTGGAGCCCGGCGACACGTCCGAGCTTTTCCCGGATCGTGAAGACATCGAGCAGGGCTTGGGTCGGATGCTCGTGTGCGCCGTCACCGGCATTGATCACACTTGCCTCGAGCCGCTCCGCGAGGAACTGCGATGCGCCCGCCGAGCTATGCCGCAGCACGATGATATCGGTGTGCAGCGCCTGCAGCGTGAGCGCGGTGTCCTTCAGCGTCTCGCCTTTGGTGAGGCTCGACTGTGTTGCGGACATGTTGACCACATCGGCGCTCAGGCGAAAGGCCGCGAGCTCAAATGAGGCTCGGGTGCGTGTGCTCGGCTCGACGAAGAAATTCACCAACGTCTTGCCTCGAAGAGCCGGCACTTTCTTGATCTCGCGAGTGCCGACGGACTTGAAGGCTGAAGCGGTGTCGAGGATCGTCGTCAGCTCTTCCGCGGTGAGGCCGCGAATTGCTACGAGGTCTTTGTGCTGCCAAATCGGCTCTTCCGCCGCAGGCTTGGGAGATTGGGGTTGAGCAGTCATCGAGCTTCCGGAGATTTGGCGAGCCACACGCCGTCAGCCGCGATTTCGTCGACGTTCTTGAGGCGCACAAAGACGCGTTCGCTGCGGGATGTCGGGAGATTTTTGCCGACGTAATCCGGCCGGATCGGCAGCTCGCGATGGCCACGATCGACGAGCGCGGCGAACTGAATGCGAGCCGGACGGCCGAAGGAGGAGAGTGCATCCATCGCCGCCCGGCAGGTGCGGCCGGTGAAGGCGACGTCATCAACGAGCACGATCGTCGCGCCGTCGAGCTGGAGCGGTAGGCGGGTCGCCGCGACCGCAGCGAGGCGGCGGCGCAGGTGGAGATCGTCGCGGTGCATCGCGACATCGATTGCACCGTGCTCGAGCGGGACTTTTTCAATCTGCTCGACAAAAGCGGCGAGGCGGCGGGCGAGCTCCACCCCGCGGGAAGGGATGCCGATCAGTGCGACCTGGTGGAGGTCGGAGTTGCGCTCGATGATTTCGTGCGCGATGCGCCGGAGGGCGCGCTCGATGGCTTGCGCATCGAGCAGAAGGGTGGCGTCGGGGACGGGCGGTTGGTCGTGCATTGGTTGGTTCCTTGGCGACCTCGCAGGATCGCTCTTAAAGGAGCCGGAGAAGCGTTAGCTCATGGCTTTCTCCTGCCGTTGCACGCGCCAGGAAGAGCGGTGCTTCACGATCCAGTCGAGGAGCGCCTTTTCAAAGCCGATGTCGTGGCCGGCTTTTTCGCTCTCGATCCATTTGTGGCGGAGGATCTCCTCGCGCTCCGCGAGGAACTCTTTATAAAGCAGAGATTCTTTGACGAGTTCGGTATTTTCGTCAGCGGTGGGAGAACTCATGCGCAGGGGGATTAAATTCTCAAAAAGCTCAGGTTCGTCAATGGTATTACTGATGCTCTAGTCAGTAGAAGCTACTTTCACGCCGTGCTGCAGGGAGTCCACCATGAAGGTGAAAGGTAACCACGGAGAGCATGGAGAGAGAAAGAGTTGAATCCACTCTGACCCCGTGTCCTCGGTGCTCTCCGTGGTAAAAACCGCAGCCTACTCCAGCGAGTCGGTGAGCTTCTTCGCGATCTTGAAGAACTCCTGAGAGACGGGATTTTCGTCGTCGCTGATCGTGATCGGTAGCCCGCGGTCGCCACCCTCACGCGTGGGGATGTCGATTGGAATCTGTCCCAGGAGCGGCACCTTGATGCGCGCTGCTTCGCGTTCGCCGCCTCCATTGCCAAAGATGTCGTAACGCTTCCCGTCGCTCGGGCAGAGGAAGTAGCTCATATTCTCGATGAGCCCGAGGACCGGCACGTTTACCTTCGCGAACATCGTCGAGGCCTTCCGCGCGTCGATCAGCGCCACCTCTTGCGGTGTCGTGACGATCACCGCGCCCGCTAGCGCGACGGTCTGGACGATCGTGAGCTGGATGTCGCCGGTACCGGGTGGCAGATCAAGGACGAGGTAGTCGAGCTCGCCCCATTCCACCTGGCGGAGAAACTGTTGCGTGTACTTCGTCACCATCGGCCCGCGGAGAATTGCCGGCGAAGCGTCGTCGAGGAGGAAGCCCATGGACATCAGGCGAAGGCCATGGCGTTCAATCGGCAAAATGCGGTTCTCCTCGGTCGCCATGGGCCGCTCGTTACTCCCAAACATGAGCCCGATGGACGGGCCGTAGAGATCGCAGTCGCAGAGTCCGACCTGTGCACCGGCTCGCTGCAATGCGATGGCGAGGTTTGCCGCAACGGTGGATTTGCCGACACCGCCTTTACCGGAGGCGACGGCGATCACGTGCCGGATGCCATCGATTTGCGCAGCGGCGGCTCCGCTTCCACCGCCTGCGGCTGCGTGAGTTTGCGCGGGCGCATGGATGTCGATGCGCACGACGACTTGTCCGACTCCGGGGAGGGCGTTGAGAGCGGCCTCGGATTGCTCCTTAATTGCCTGCGGCACCTTCGGATCGTTGGTCGCGAGCGCCATTTGCACCGTCACGTCGGAGCCCATGATCCGCACGTCCTTCACAAGTCCGAAGGAAACGATGTCGCGGCTGAAGCCGGGATATTTGATCGTGGAAAGGGTCTGACGGATGAGTTCGTCGGAAAGCATGATAGGTAGCGGAGTCTTGTGGCCGTGGGCGCGTGGGAGCAATCAGAAACGTGTCCGGAGGCTGACGAGGGGGGCTGAGAGCGCCCACTCCCGCGGCGGAGACTCTCGCAAAGGGGGTTATTCTGAGCGCAGTCGAAGAACCCGTCGCTCTCGGGCAGTTGGTTCGCAGCCGGGAAAGCCGAGACGGCGCCGCTCGTGGGACGACGGGGTCCTTCGACTTCGCTCAGGACGACTGCGGGAGAGGAAACTCTGGAGCGCTCCGGGGCTCAGTAACTCTTCCGCATGTTGCTCGGAAGGATGTTCAGCTCGTTTCGATATTTTGCCACCGTGCGCCGGGCGATTGGGATGCCCCGCTTGCTCAGAATTTCCACGATCTCCTTGTCGCTTAACGGCGCCTTCGAGTCCTCGTTTTTGACCAACTCAGCGATCGCGCCCTTCACGCTGGTGTTGCTCATCGATTCGCCGCCTGCGGTCTGGTAGCCAGGTGTGAAGAAATACTTCATTTCGAACACGCCGTGCGGCGTCGAAATGTATTTCCCCGAGATAGCGCGGCTGACGGTCGTCTCGTGCACGCCGACGACGTCCGCGATTTGCACCATGGTCATTGGCTTGAGGGCACTCGGGCCGTAATCGAGAAATTCCCGCTGCCGTGCGACAATCTCGTGCGCGATGTTGGAGATCGTCTGCTGCCGCTGATGGATCGATTTGATGAGGAATTTTCCACTCCGGATTTTCTCCCGGATGTATTCCTTCACGTCCGCACCATTGCCGTTCGAGGCCATGAGGTCCTTGTAAGTATTACTGATCCGTAGATGCGGGATCTGCTCGCCGTTGAGCGAGATCATGTATTCGCCCGAGATCTTTTCAACGGTCACGTCGGGTAGGACGTAATTGTTTGGATCGGTAGCGAAGATCTGGCCTGGCTTCGGATCCAGCGTCGCTACGAAATTTGCTGCGCGCTGGACCTGCTCTGGAGTGGTTCCGAGCCGCCGCGCGATTTCCGGGAAGCGGCGCTTCCCGAGATCGTCGAGGTGGCGATCGACGATGCGATACTCCAGGCTCTGCTCTTTGCCGATGCGCTTGAGCTGGATGAGAAGACACTCGCGAAGGTCGCGAGAGGCGACGCCGACCGGATGAAAGGTCTGCACGTGCTCCAGAACCCGCTGCAGGTCCGTCGGCTCCATGCCGGTATTCAGCGCGATGTCTTCGGGTGAAGATTGAAGGAACCCGCGCTCGTCGATGTTGCCAATGATCAGCTCGGCAATCTGACGATCTTCTGTCGAGAGATCGCTACTCTGGACCTGATCGAGCAAGTGCTGCTGGAGCGTCTGCTCGCCGACGATGGAGTCGAAGAAGAATTGCCGCCTTTCCTCATCATCGGAGGATCGGCCGGAATAGCTGGCGCTCTGAGCCATGTAATCGCGCCATTCCTCGTCGAGCTTTGCGAGCCGCTCGAACTCCTCCTGAAATTCATCGTGCTCCCGCTGCTTGTCCTCGATGGTCGGCTCCGACTGCTCCATCTCGAGCGTGGGATTTGTCTCGATCTCCTGCTGCACAAGGTTGCGCAGCTCGAGCATCGGCACCTGCAGGATTTGGAGACTCTGCTGCAACTGCGGTGCGAGAACCTGCTGTTGCGATAGAGTCTGCGTTTGGGACAAGCCTGCCATGGGAGAAGAGAATAGGCGCGAGGAGCGGACGTGCGCAAGCAGTATTCAAGCCAAAGTGTCCCTCGTTTTTAAGGCGGTGAACGGCATTGTTCCCGCTCTACCTTCGGCTCCATGAAACCGAAATCTTTCGTTCTCGCCCTCGCCGGCGGCGCTCTGCTGGCGACCGGCGTGATTTGGCCGAGCGCTTCCCAAGGACAGGCAGACGCCACCGATCGCGCCACTGAGGCGCTCCTCGTCGAGCTCACTGCCCAGCAGACGCAACTCGCGCAGAATCAAACGGCCATTGATCAGAAAATCGCCACCGTCGCGGAAAACGTCCGCGTCGCCCGCATCTTCGTCAGCCGCGGAGGAGGGAGAGGAAAATGAAGCCTCTCATCCTCGCACTCACGACTTGCGGAGTCGGGCTGCTGTTTTCGGCAACCCTTCAGTCGCAGACGCCGGGTGCGCCCAAGTCTTCGCTGCAGAGCTTGCAGGAGATGAAAGCGCGCAACCAACAGATGCTTGAGAAGCAAGCCAAGACGCTGCTTCAGCTGGACGAGCTGCAGAAGGAAGCGCAGCAGATCAAAGCGCTCGGAGCCCGCTCATGACCTGAGAATCAGGAAGGGGAAGATCAAACGGCAAGCACGCCTGCCTAGATGCCGGATTGCCGCCAGCTCCCGCCTGGGTTGAACATTCAACATCGAACTTTTAACGTTCAACTTTGAAGGTAGAAAGCGTTACGCGTGCTCTTCCGAAGTTCGATGTTGGATGTTCGACGTTGAGCGTTGGATGTTCAGCGCCGCAGGCCCTCCGATGCCGGGGAACCGCTCGCGTCGCTGAGCAGCTCACTTTTCTGCTTCCCCACTCCTACTGCTGATTCGCGGGCGGAGGCGGGACAAACGCCGGAGGAGGCGGGGCCGCGCTCCGCCACTCGACAAAGACGCCTACGGCCACAGCGATGATCGCAACGATGACCGCGCAGACAACTTTCCGCGTGGTGGAAGGCTCCGGCTCCACCGCCTGCGCGCTCTCGATGGGCGAAGCAGCCATCGCGGCTACTCGTCGACGAGTGTGCTGATTTTCTCCGCGACCTCGAAATCCATCTCCGTCAGCCCGCCCTCGGCGTGCGTCGATAGGGCCAGTCGCACCTTATTGTAGCGGATATCGATATCGGGGTGGTGATCCTGATCCTCGGCAATCTCTGCCACGCCGTTGACGAACTCCATGGCCTGAGAAAAATCGTCGAACTCAAAGACGCGTTCGATGTGCTTCTGGTCGTGGTCCCATTCCGGGAGGCGCTTGAGCCAATCTTTGATGTCGTTCGCTTTGAGCAGGTCGGCCATGTGGATGATGCGGTAATTGGATTCGGTGACGGAGTCGAGCAGAGGTAGCAGCCGGGTCCCGCTTTTCCAGCGAAACTTGTTTGGCGATTGGTGGGAACATCGCCCTTGCCGCTCTCAGTGGCCGTGTGTAGAAAGGCGCTCCTTTTTACCCCGATACACGGCACAGACATTATGGGCAAACTCTACAACAACATCGTCGAAACAGTGGGCCGCACGCCCCTCGTGAAGCTCAATCGGATCTCTGCCGGTCTGGAGGCAACGATCGCCGTGAAGTGTGAATTTTTCAACCCACTCGGTAGCGTCAAGGACCGGATCGGGATGGCGATGATCGAAGCCGCCGAAGCTTCCGGCGTGTTGACGAAGGACACGATCATCGTCGAGCCGACGAGCGGTAATACGGGCATCGCGCTCGCCTTTGTCGCCGCCGCGAAAGGCTACAAGCTGATCCTGACGATGCCGGAAACGATGTCGCTCGAGCGCCGCACCTTGCTCGCGATGCTCGGGGCAAAGCTGATCCTTACCCCTGGCGCCGAAGGGATGAAGGGCGCCATCGCCCGGGCGGAAGAACTCGTGGCAAATACGCCAAACGCCTGGATGCCGCAGCAGTTCAACAATCCGGCGAACCCTGCGATCCACCAGAAGACTACAGCAGAAGAGCTGTGGGAAGACACGGACGGCGCCATCGACATTCTCGTCGCTGCGGTCGGCACCGGCGGAACAATTACCGGCGTCTCAGAGGTGATCAAACCGCGCAAGGCATCGTTCAAGGCAATCGCCGTCGAGCCAAAGGATTCACCGGTGATCACCCAGACGATGAAAGGCGAGCCGCTCAAGCCAGGGCCGCACAAGATTCAAGGCACCGGGGCCGGCTTTGTGCCGAATAACTTGCACCTCCAGGCAGTGGATGAAGTGATCACTGTCTCGAACGATGACGCCTTCGCCATGGCGCGGCGGCTCGCCAAAGAGGAGGGGATGCTGGTCGGAATCAGCTCCGGCGCAAACGTCCACGCGGCGATCGAGGTGGCCAAGCGCCCTGAGAACAAAGGCAAGCTGATCGTGACCATTGCCTGCTCGACCGGGGAACGTTATCTGAGCACACCTCTCGCGGCGGAAGCACGCGCGGAAGTGGGCGGCTAACAGCCGTCTCGAAGCTCGGAATGACGCACGAGATAGCGCGCCACCGAAGCGGGTGACTTGCGGCTACTGCGGCTGCTGCCCAAACATGAAGGGATGACGGGCGGGGTCGTATGGGGTGGACGATCGCCGGAGGCCTCGGAGCAGTAGGATTGCTCCCCAGAGACCGATCACGACCGCTGCGATGATGACGAAGGGCGCAGGCACTCTCGGGAGCATGAGCGACGTGACCGGGAACAATGCCCCCACGGCGATGACGAGCACGATCTTGCCGCCTCCTCTCAAGCGCAGGCTCAACGCAAGGAGCAATGTCCCCGTCGCTGCAACCAGGCTGCTGAACGCCCATGGTGACATCATTGGTTCCTCAGGAGCCGAGAGGCGCATTCCGGCTAACGCGAGGAGCCCGCTGAGCAAAGCAGCAACGAGCGGCGAAGCCAGGAGCAGAGCTGCAAGTCTCGCGGTCGAGATCGGAAGGATCCGAAAGCTGCGCAACCCCATCTGTGCGGCGCCCATGATACTGCTGATGATTCCAAAGAGGGCGGGCTGCACGAGCAGGAGCGGGCTCAGTCTGAACGGCCGGTCCATGATCAACATCATGATACCCCACTGCACTACAGCCATCACCAGGACCATGGCTGCTGTGCGCAGCGGGATCGTGGTGAAGAATAGCGGAACGCCCATAAGCCGGCTCGTGCTGGGAACCGATGAAGACGGGCGCTGAGTCTGGTCGGTCCGGGCAGACCGGCGACGGAGCAGCTCACCCGCGGAGGTGTATGAGGCGATCATGAAGATCGGTGCGAGGGCGAAGATTACCCAGTGCCAGGCGACGATCTGCGCCGCAGTATGCGGGAGATGCGGCAGGAGAAAGCTGATTCCAGGGATCGACAGTCCCCACATCGCACCTGCCAGGGTGGCGATGGCGTGTTCCAATGCAGTCTGCGGCGGCCGCATCGGAAGAGCGACGGCAATCAGGAAGCAAAGGGCCGCAGACCCTGTTGCGACATACGCCTGCACGCCGACAGCAAACCACGATGCATCGGTGGGTGCGCCGATTACTGGGGCCAGCAGAGCTCCCATGATCATCAACGGCAGGCACAGCATCGGGACCAGCGGAACGCCACATACCCAGCAGGCGAGCGCCTGATCCCGACTGCTTACCGGCAGCGGACGGGTTACCCGGAGAGCTCCCCGTGAGCTATCGAAGAACACGAGAAATGCTCCGATCGGGCCGAGCAGCATCGGGTTTGCAGCAAGCGTACTACCGGCGGCGATGATCACGGCAATCAGCAGAATCCACCACCAACGCTTCGCGAAATCGAGGATCAGAAGTTTCATCTCCGTTACTTGGTGAGGACCAGAAAAAGCTCCTCGAGGGTCAGTGCTTGGGTGCGAACATCGCGCGCACCATATTGAGTGAGGCTCTCCACCGCGCAGACCGCTGTATCCAGCACCACGCGCCATCGAGCCCCCTCGTGCTCCTGCACTCTTAGACCCCGGAGCTGCTGCACCTCCTCGGACTCTGCCACGAATTCCGCGAACACGTGCCGCTCGACCAGCTCTGCCATCGCGCCCTCTGCGACGAGTCGTCCACGATGCAAGATTCCCACGTGATCGGCGAAACGCTCCAGATCGCTGAGCTGATGTGACGAGATGACGACCGTCCGCGACTCGTCGCGCACGATGGCGAGCAACTCGGCGAAGACGGCGCGCTTTGAGTGCGCATCCAAGCCGGTCGTGGGTTCGTCGAGCACCAACATCTGCGGGTGCCAGGCCATGGCGAGGAGCAGCGCCAATTTTGTCTTCGCGCCAAAGGAGAGCGTAGCAATCTTGTCGCCCGGATTGAGGCTGAATAACTCCATCAAACGGGCGGCGTAAGCTTCGTCCCAACTCGGCCTAAAGCCGCGCACGAAGCGGATCGCCTTCTCCACCCGGCCCCAGACGAGGAAATTCAGCTCCGGGCTGGCGTAGCCGACGCGCTGCTTCATCGCCACATCGTCCAGCGCATGATCCAATCCCAGAACCTTGATTGCACCGCAGTCCGGCGCACCCATGCCGAAGATCTGGTCGATCAGCGTTGTCTTGCCGGCGCCATTGGGTCCGATCAGGCCGTAGATGGCGCCGCTGGGGATTGTCAGATCGAGGGGGCCGAGCGTGAAGCGCGAGAAACGCTTTTCCAAGGCGCGTATTTCGAGAGCAGGAGCGATGTTCATGATGGTTTAGGGCTGTGATTCTGGAGTGAGATTTTCGAGAAAGAGGCGGCGGATCTCGGCGGGCTTGAGGCCGGCTTCAGCCGCTTCGCGGCGCGCTTGCTGCAGCAGCTCGCGCGCATGCGCCAGCTGGCCTTCACGGGTGCGATCGGTGCCGCCTTCCGCAACGAAGGTGCCGAGCCCCTGCCGTCGAAAAATGATGCCCTCCCGCTCCAGCTCCTCGTAGGCGCGCTTCACCGTGATCACACTCACGAGCATCTGCTCTGCGAGCTGGCGGACGGATGGGAGCGCATCTCCGGGGTGGAGGCGGCCGTCGCTGATCGCCCGCTTGAGGCTTATCACCAGCTGCTCGTAGAGCGTGCCGGGAGCGGCGGCCGAGATCGGCGGGAGAAGAAGGTGAAGGGCTTGGGCGGTCACAGGGATTACTGTGCATATCGGATATATACAGCTGAGTCAAGCGACGTTTGACGTGATCCCTTCAGGTGTTGCGTGTCGAAAGTGCCAGTGGCCCGGCTACTCCCCCTCCCTCTTCATCTTCGTCTTTCCGAACACCCTGAGACGAAGATGAAGAGGGAGAGTAGCCTGGCGATTTTTCCAGGCGTGCATTGGCCGGAATTCTCGCAATCATCCCGAGGCTTCTCTGCCGCTGCCGCCCATGAATCTCCGCCGCTTTTACCCGCTCGAGGGCTTCCCCAGACAGCGCCAGCTCTGGAGCTGGATCTCCTACGATGTCGCGAATCAGTCGTTCACGCTCATCATCAATACGTTGCTCTTCCCGATCTTCTTCGCGCAGATCGTGGTGCAGAATCCAGCCATCGACGATCGCCTCTGGTCGGTCGTTTTTGGCAGCAGCATGCTCCTCACCGCCATCCTCTCGCCGATCGCCGGCGCGGCCGCGGACGAACGCGGTTGGAAAAAGCGCTGCCTCATCGGCTCGGGTTTTATCTGTGCGGTTTTCACCTGCGCGCTGGCCTTCATCCAGCCGGGTCAGCTCTGGCTCGCCGCGCTGCTCTACATCCCGGCGAACTTCGCCTTCTCGATCGGTGAAAACTTCCTCGCCAGCTTCCTCCCGACGCTCGGCCGGCAGAATCAGATCGGGCGGGTGAGCGGCTTTTCGTGGGCGTGTTCTTATGGCGCGGCGTTGCTCCTCTTGATCCTCACCGCAGGCGCGATGCTCCTCGCAAAGCTCGAGGCGCCGAGTGATTGG
The DNA here is from genome assembly GCA_036388395.1 of Chthoniobacteraceae bacterium. GTDB lineage: Bacteria > Verrucomicrobiota > Verrucomicrobiia > Chthoniobacterales > Chthoniobacteraceae > DASVRY01. The sequence goes on along the minus strand of DASVRY010000255.1, from coordinate 288 downwards.
CGGCCCTTCTTCGTTTTCTCAGGGCTGTGGTTCCTCGCGTTCATGATCCCAACGATGCGCTGGCTCGATGAACCAGAAGTGCCGCGCCTTGTGCATCAGGGGCGGAATCTGCTGACCGCGGGCTTCGTCCGGCTTGGTGAATCGATCCGCAATGCCGCGCAATTCCGCGACCTGGCCATGCTCCTCGTTGCGTCGCTCTTCTATGGGACCGGGATGAGCGTGGTCGTCTTCTTCGCGAGCAAGCTGGCCGACGAATACGGCTTTTCTCAGGTGAATCTCGTGATCTTC
>DASVRY010000254.1:0-4580 GCA_036388395.1 Chthoniobacteraceae bacterium | reverse complement strand
CGTTGCGCCAGTATTGGGCAGCCACAGTTTCCACCGCCGCCACCCCGAGCGCGGCGGTACACTGATCGACCCCGAGGACATCCGGCATGTCCCTGGAGCAGTTGAGTGACGTAAACGGCATCCCTTCCGGAAGAGGGCCGGGCAGCAGATCGGGTGAGGCCATGGCACTCAGCACCACTTCCGGTCGCGCCCGGTCGAGCCAGCTCTGCTGTGCCGCTTTGGTGGCTTTGTCATGCACCCACAGGAGCTTCGCCGCCTCTGCCACCGGCAGCGGATGATTCGCGAGGAAGGCCGCACGCCATGTCTGATTCATCCGCTCGTTGAGCATGGTATCGATCGCAAAGCCAATGCGTTGGTAGCCAAGGCGGCGCAGCTCACGGAGCGCCAGGAGCATACTTTGATAGTGATGGTGGTGCACCCGGTGAAGCCGCGGCTGCCACAGACCAAGCCCGATGGCCACGGCTGTAAACCGATCCCACTCAAGCGAGGCGCGCCCATGCACGCGCTGCACGATCGGGGTGAAGATGACCGCCTGGATCCCGCGCGAATGCAGGATTCTCGAGAGCCTTTTTCCAGTCATCCCCTTCTCCTGCATCCAGAATTCATCCAGCCTGAAGCCCAGCTCCAGCGCCCGAGCTGCCGCGCCCTGCCGGAGTTCGCGATGATAGGAATTGCGCTGCACCGAGTGCTGATCGCCGTCGGACCAGATGAAGCCCAAGGTCTCCGATGTCTTCTTCTCCCGCGCTTCGCGCAGGTGGGTCATGAGCTGGGAAACGCGCGGGTCGGGCCGGTAGCTGAGTCGTTCGGCGACGGCAAGGATGCGGGCGCGGGTGTCTGCGGAAAGGCCTGGCCGGTTGCGCAAGGCCCGCGAGACGGACATTTCCGAGACTCCCGCCTCGGCAGCGATATCTTTCAAGGCGGCCTTCATTAGAAGTGAATACCATTACTACCATTACGTTACCATAACGTCACCACCAGTTTGCGGTCTCGGAGGTGGATGGCTCTAGTGCGCCATCCACTCCCCGCGAGCCAGATCTTGATCAGGGCCATTCTCCTGCCTGGGCCTGCTCGCACCAACTGCGGCCACAAATATTCAATACCAAGATCACCAATGAAATCTTCCTACGCCCTATTCGGTCTCATCGCCTTGGCGAGCAATGTAACTTCGGCCGATGCCGTTACGCTCGTCGTCAACTCCAGTTCCGACACCTACCTGCGCGGTGGGTCCGCTGACCAAGCCTATGGCGCTACAGAATCGCTCCTCGCAGGCAATCACTCCTCGGTCGGCCCTTTTACGGGTCTCTTTCGCTTCGACCTAAGCGGCCTTCCGAACTCCAACATCACAATTGATAGCGTGACGTTGACGCTCACGTCCACAGGTAACGGTGCCGGCGCCAGCGTAACGTTGAATGTGTTTCAGCTGGCTGCAGCGAATTCAGATTGGATTGAAGGCACGCAAAACGGAACCAATGGAGACGGTGCTTCGACGTGGAGTAAGAAAGTGAGAGATCTAGTTGCTCCGGCGAGCCCTGAGGCGGACTGGGCCGGTTCGCCCGGAGCACGCACGGCAGGCACCGACTATGTCAACACCTCGCTAGCATCGTTCACCGGGAATGCTGACACGATCGGTACCGGCCAGCTTGCATTCTCGAGCACGGGCTCTTTCGCATCGACGGTTGCAGCCTCCGCTGGTGGCTCCCTCAACCTATGGGTCGGCAACCCAACCGTAATCCTTGTGAACGAGTTCTTCCGTATCGCTTCACGCGAAACCGCTGGCACCGCTAGTGATCCGTTGCTGACCGTCAATTACACTGCGATCCCCGAGCCTTCCGCTGCGCTGTCGCTCTTGAGCGGAGTGGGCATGCTTGCCCTGCGCCGCCGTCGCGCGACCGCCCAGGCCTGAGCCTTGCTTCAACCAATAGCTCGTTCTCATCAGCCCCCTGTGCTGTGGCGGAAAGCTGCTGCCCAGGGGGCTATTCTTTGGCATCCGTCGCCGGTTGCGCTAAAGATTAGCCCCCGCTCCCTTTATGAAATATCTCCGTCTTTCTTCGGCGCTTTTCTCGGCCGTGCTGTTCTGCCTGCAGGGTGCGCGAAGTTCTCACGCAGAGACTCTCCTTGTCGAAGCGGAGACTTTTGCCACCCGCGGCGGCTGGCAGATCGATACGCAGTTCATCGAAAGCATGGGTTCGCCGTATCTCATCGCTCATGGCCTGGGGAAGCCGGTGGCGGATGCCTCCAGCGAGATCGAGCTCGCCGAAGCCGGCAACTACCGGGTGTGGGTGAGGACGATCGACTGGTCCGAGCGCCTCGGACGAGCCGAAGGAGCGGGCACTTTCGAGGCTTATCTAAATGGCAGGAAGCTCGGCAGCACCATCGCTCGCGGAGAGCCGCGCTGGACGTGGGAATTGGTAGGAACTGCGGAGCTTCCTCAGGGCAAGACCACCCTCACGCTCAAGGATCTCACCGGCTTCAACGGACGCGCCGATGCCGTTTTGCTGAGCAACGATCCGCAGTTTACGCCACCAGAGAAAGCAGGTCTGGAAGAGCGCATCGGCTGGAAGATTCCCGGTGCGTCGAAGGCCGTGGAGGATGCGGGTGAGTTCGACCTCGTGGTGATCGGCGGCGGATACGGCGGCCTCGGGACGGCGATTTCGGCGGCGCGGATGGGAGCCAAGGTCGCGTTGGTGCAAAACCGTCCGGTACTCGGCGGGAACGGCTCTTCGGAGGTGCGCGTCTGGGCCATGGGCGACATGCCTCCGAGCGAGTATCGGCTCGCGGACATCATCCGCGAGATTGCCGACGAGGCGAAGGCTTCACCGGCGCCGGCGGAGCAGTTTGCCGACGAGCGAAAGGAGCAGGTGGTTCGCGCGGAGAAGAACATCACACTTCTCCTCGGTCATCACGCTTACGGGCTGGAGATGAATGGAGAGCGCATCGCCGCGGTGAAGCTCCTGGAGGTAGAGACGGGACGCGTGAAGCAGGTGCGCGGACGATTTTTTGCCGACTGCACGGGCCACGGCTTTATCGCCCAATGGTCCGGCGCGGAGACTACCATGGAGCCGAAAGAGCGGATGGGAATGAGCAATATGTGGCTGTGGGAGAATGGGCCGGAACCGATCAGCTTTCCTGCACAACCGTGGATGCTGAGCTTCACCGAAAAGGAGTTCCCCTACCCGCGTCGCGGCCACGCGGAGTGGTTCTGGGAAAGCGGCTTTGACAAACACCCGCTCCGCGAACTGGAGATCACGAGGGACTGGAACCTTCTTGCGGCATTCAGCGCCTGGAGCGCGATCAAGAACGGCGGCGCGTATGCCGAGCGTGATCCGGAGGCGCACCGCAAGGCGGCGCTTACCTGGCTGGCCTATATCGGCGGCACGCGTGAGACGCAGCAGATCCTGGGCGACGTGGTGCTCGCCGGCGCGGATATCGAAGCAAAGAAAGAGTTCCCCGACGGCACTGCGCTCACGACGTGGACGATCGATCTGCACGTCCCGCACGAGGCTTACAAACACGCGCTGCCGGAGCACCCATTCATCTCGAAGGACATCCATCGCCAAGCCGTCGATAAGCGCGTCGGCTACCCGATCCCGTATCGTTGCTTCTACTCGCGCAACATTCCGAACCTCTTCATGGCCGGACGTAACATCAGCGTGAATCGCGATGCGCTGGGCACCATCCGCGTGATGAAGACGATCGGGATGATGGGCGTCGCCGTCGGACGTGCCGCCGCGATTTGCGCGGCGCGGGATTGCACGCCGCGTGAGATCTACACTGAACATCTCGACGAGGCGAAAAGGCTCTGGCGTCTCCCCGGTCAGCACCGCTTTGATGATGTCGATGCCTTGCGAAGCTACCTCTCCAGCGGCATCACCGCGCGCTGAACCGAGGCGCTGGCTCCGCCGGCTCGGCATCGCGCTTTACCGACTGGGCGTGCTCGCAGCGGCGTTCTTAGCGCTCGCTGCGCGTCCGTCGAAAATGCCGCACGCAGACCGCGAGGCCTTGCTCGCAGTTGCCCGCGCCGAAGTGCCCGGCAGCTCGGCCCTGGGAAATCCCATCGATGGATTTTTCCCGCTGCAGGACGGCAAAGGTGAGCAGGTTGGCTGGATCACGAGCACCTATCCGCAGGCAGCACAGATTCAAGGCTATGCCGGGCCATCGGAGCTATGGGTGATCTTCAACATGGCCAGAAGGGTGCGCGCCGCGGGTCTGCTCTCCAGCGCGGACACGACCGGCCATGTCGCGAAGGTGCGGGAAAGCGCGAGCTTTTGGGAGCAGTGGAACGGGCGCGATGAGAGCAATCTCGCAACAGCGGCAAAGCCGCGCATCGTCAGCGGCGCAACGCTGACAAGCGAAGCAATGTCGCGTGGGATCGCCGCGCGTTTCGGCGCGATTGGGATGGACGAGTGGTTTCCTCAGCCGCTAACCGTCGATGATGCCGCTCGCTGGTTTCCCGATGCGGAACGTCTGGAGCCTCGCCGTCAAGCCGGCACGTTGCTGGTCATGGCAGGCGGGCGCCAGATCGGAACAGTTTTGCGCAGCAGCCGAATGGGCGTGAACGCCCGCGGCTACAATGGCCCGTC
>DASVRY010000253.1:0-6326 GCA_036388395.1 Chthoniobacteraceae bacterium | reverse complement strand
CTCCAGTGAGCGGAGCGGGAGGATCGGCTGATCTGGAGCGTTACCACTTCGCAAAATCGCAGTATTTAGACGCACGGCGTGAGTATAAAGCAGCATATTTTAAGTTTCGTACTGAGGAATTAGAGAGAGGACACCCGCCGTCTCCAGCGGCGATCAGGGAAATAGCGGAACCTGCGGCAAAGCCGCTGCTGCCGAGCTATCGTAGATTCAAGTACGCTCTGCCCTCGTGATCCAAGGCGCTCCAGGAGGCCAGCTTAGATGTTTCGATCGGCGATCGCACACGTTGTCACCACAGTAAAAGCGAAGGCCCGCCCCGGTGTTTCGGAACGGGCCTCGCAGACAGGACTACTACTTCCGACCGGCCTACTCCTTGCCTTTCACACCACCGAGCACCGCCTGCATCGCCTTGAAGAACAGGTCGGTATTATCCATCACCCCGCCGAAGAGGCTGTGCCCGCGGCCTTGCGCCGAGCACGGGATATCGGATGCGGTGTGCGCGGCTGAGGTGCCAGGGATTTGGCCTGTCACCAGGAAGTTACCCGCGGTGTCGCGAGCGAGTGGTCCACTCGGATAGGTGTTCAGAGGCGCGGTGCCATTGAAGGGCTGCTGGCTGTCCCGCAGAGGACGATCATTGGTCAGCCAATCCTCGTAACGATCCGCGTTTGCGGCATAGCCGATGAGCATCCGGAAATCGACGTCGGTCGTCACTGGATAGCCATCCTGCTCATTGATCTCATACCGAGGGAAGCCGGCTGCCTCATACACGCCGACGACCCCCTCACGGAGCGAGGCTTTGCCGTCGCCGTTGTCCGCGCGGTCGACGAGCTGCGCATTCGGCACGAGAGACCCGCCGATGATGTTGATGCCTGCGCACTCGTGGTCGGCCGTCACGACGACAAGCGTGTCCGGATTGGCTTCGGCAAAGCTTTGGCACTTCTCGATCGCGCGATCGAACTCGATTGTATCGAGGATCCATCGCTCGGTGTCCATGTTGTGCGCCTGCTTGTCGATCGAGGCCGCTTCGACCATCAGCACGAAGCCGTCTTTGTCACGGCTCAAGACCTGGAGCGCTTTGTCGGTCATTTCATCGAGCATCGGCTGATCCGGGAAACCGTAATCGTCCACAATCGTGCTCGCGCCGCGGCGCTTATCGATTTTGTCCTTGGCGACGTTCATGTTCGAGAAGGAGAAGAGCCCGAGCAGCTTCTCCGTCGTCGCAGGAACCGCCTTCAACGCCGTCGAGGTCGGCGTATAGGTAAAGCCCGCCGTCTGGAAGTCACCCAGCAGGTCGCGCGCTGGATCGCTCACTCCGGTTGGCACGCCCCAGCCAGTGGCCAGCTCCTGTGGGAGCACATAGTCGTTCACCGCGGAACGCGCCGAGCCACTCGTCGTATTGGGCAGGAACCACTTCCGGCCGCCGCCGAGCAGCACCTTCAAGCCACCCACGGCTGCCGCTTCATCGAGATACTGATCACAAATGCCCGTGCCCGCGCCGCGGTTCGCCGTATGCGTGCCGAAAGCACCTGGGGTTGCGTCAAAGACGTCGGAGGTGGTTACGATGCCCAGTGCCTTGCCTTCCGTCCGCGCAAGATACTCGCCGATCAGCTCGACTCGTGGGTTATCGAAGACATCCGTGGTGTCATCGGGAAAGACGCCCTGCTGGTTGTTGTTCGATTTGTTACCCGTTGCATAGCAGGCGGCACCCGGAGAGGAGTCCGTCACAATCGAGTTCAGCGAATGCGTGATGACCATCCCGGTTGTCGGCATGGTGTCCATGGCGAGGTGACCATTGGCCTTGCCCTGCTGCGCGCCGTGCAGCATCAAGCGGGCGGCCGTTCGATGCGCGATGCCCATGCCGTCGCCGATGCAGAAGATGATGTTCTTCGCCTTCTTGCCGCCCTTGGTCAGCGACACCACCTCGAAGTTGCCTTCCTTCGTCACCGACTGGCCGTCATCCTGGGTAGCCACGATCTTGAGCTTATGAATGCCGGCTTTCTTGTGGGAGAAAGCGCGACGCGTCCAGACCGTGGTGCCGGCTGGGAGATTAGCTGCGGTCGCCGGGGTCGATGCGACTGTTCCGCCGACTGCGACATCATCCACAAAGAACTGCACACCCGTGATGGTCTTCCCAGCTTCGGGCTGGATGGTAGCTTGAAGATCGAAGCGCTGACTTGGTAGAAAGCGAGCGATGATCGGCGGCTGGGCATCGCCAAAGCTGAACAACGCACTTGGTGGCGTCAGCCTGGATACAGTTGGCGCAGCATCAGCGGCTCCGGAGAGAAGGCCGAAGGTTGCCACGGTGAGAGACGCACACGAGGTGCGCAGGATATGTTTATTCATTAGCTAGGATTGTTTGTTGGTTGGAGCTGGTTCTGCAAAAGAGGTGGTGAATTTAACGCGCCGCGACTGGCTTTGGCGGCGCAGCTTGGGCCGAGGATTCTGGGGCGAGGTCGGTGAGCCGTACGACCGAGATGCGACCGTCTGGCTCCTGCTGATTGCCGACACTCAGCGTGCCGGTCAGAAGCAGCAGTCCTGGCGTAAAGGGCACCTGTTCGCCAAACCGATCAGGCACCGTGACGAAAACGGTTTGAGGCGGAAGGTCATCGGCCAGGCCGTAATGGCTGTGATTCACCGTCTGCGGCGTCGGAGTCAGCATCAGCCGCCCCGGCACGACGTGCTTCATCCAGGCCGGCGTCTTGCGCTTCGATGGCGGTCCCTCCTGGCAATCTGCACAGTCGGACACTGCCTCGTGGGTCATATAGCCGAGGACCCGCACTCGTTTGCCATTCATTGCCCGGAGCTTTTCCGTCAGCTCGAGCCCGAGCGGACCGATCGGAGTCTTGAAGAACTCCGAGAACTTTAAATCCTCCACACCATCCGGTGCGAGAGGGATCACCGGAAGCGGCAAAGCTTTCTTCTCGCAGGTCGTTTCGCTTGGGACGGCTCCGCGACGCACCTTGGCCGACGACTTCGCTGGTTCGTTAGCTAACACCGATGCAGGCAGGAGGATCGCTGCTGCGAGGAGAATACCTGGGAGCCTAGTTAGATAGTGGGAAGCTGTCCCATAAGATTCAGTGGTGAACACGAGAGCGACTCTTCCCGTGTGGACTTCCCGGGACAATGCATGCGTCGTAACGATCCAGCGGCAACTGTGTCAGCTGGGTTACGGGAACCGCGCTTTGTGGCGCGCATGTGGAGAAAACAGCGCGTCCGTGACGAAGTGACTGAGTTTGCGTGAAGCTACTTGCAGGCAGCCTGCATTAGCGCGGATCCCGCCTAGCTTCCGTTTCCGCCGCTGTATTCAGCCCTTTGCCAGCATCTGCAGTGCGGCACGGCGGTGCGGAGATGGCATCGCGGGGAGTCCATCTGAAGCGCGCGGGAACCATTGCTGATCCGCTGAAAGCACCTCCGGCACCGGCGCCGGGCACAGGGCGAGCGTCACCTGATGATGTGTGAAGGGATAGGTGATCTCCAGGAGTGGAGGGGCTTCGGCCACTCGATAAGCGCTGAGATTCTCCAGCAGTGGCAGCTTCCACAGACCACGCCACCGCTTGCCCGTCTGCCGCTCAAGGAGAATCCGCTGGCCGTCGCAGACCCACCCACAATTCTCCTCGAGCTGCACCAGCTTGCGTCGCGGTTTTTTTTGCGGAAGGAGCTCTGGATCCTCCGCGGCGCACCACTCCCGCACGGGGCAGATCAGGCATTGCGGACGCGCGGTCGTGCAGATCAGCGCGCCGAGTTCCATCAACGATGAAGTGTGCAGACAACCGCCTGCTGCCGGCAGAAGCGCCTCGGCTGCACGCCACAGCTCGGCGGCACCCGCGGTCGAATCCACGGGCAGTTGGAGATCGAGCAGCCGGGCAAGAACCCGGGCGATATTAGCATCGATCGCAGCCACTGGCAGATCGAAGGCAAAGCTCGCAATGGCTCCGGCCGTGTAGCGTCCCACGCCGGGCAATCGTTGGATCGCCGCTGGATCCGGAGGTAAAGTGCCACCAAACTCCGCCACCACTTGCTGGGCCGCGCGATGAAGATTGCGCGCTCGTGAATAGTAGCCAAGCCCCTGCCACGCGCCCAACACCGCATCCTCGTCCGCCGCCGCAAGCGCCGGAAAGCTTGGGAAAAGTGCCAGCCACCGCTGGTAATACGGAATTACGGTAGCAACCTGCGTCTGCTGGAGCATGAACTCGGAAACCATGATCGCATATGGATCCGTTGTGCGCCGCCACGGCAGATCTCGGCCTTCTGTTTCAAACCACTCCTGGAGCCGCTGACGAAACGTCTCTCTGACACCTGGCGAATGCCACACTGGATTGGGGCCGGAAGCGCAAGGTCGTGTCATTGGGAACGCCTCACGAATGCGACCTCTTCCCAAAAGCGGCAAGTGCCATCTACCTTTCGGCAGTCATTCTGGGCGGAACGGAAGAAGCTTCAGCAACTGAGCGTAGTCGAAGGGCCGAGGCTTTGCGAGACAGCGCCTGGGAGGATGCGGGCGGCGCAACTGATACCCCCGTTGCATCCAAGAGCGCCTCGTCGGCCGTAGCCGCAAGCAACGTCACACCCGGCTGTGCTCGGCGGGGTCCGTCGACTTCGCTACGGATGACTGCCAAGGCGAACGCGCCTCGGACACTCTCGACGTGAGTGACTATCCGGTTTACGTGCTGTCCTCCAGACGACCATCGCTGCAATTCCGCTTATGACCTCTACATCTACCGACCCTTCGCAGGAGCAGAACGGGGACGCCAATCCCCTGCTCGCCGAGAGCCCGCTACCGTTCCAGTTCCCGCAGTTTGATCGAATCGAGGACAAGCACTTCCCTCCCGCCTTTGAGCGCGCAATCGCAGAGCACCTGGCGGAAGTGGAAAGCATCACAAGCAACTCGGCCGTTCCATCGTTCGACAATACCATCGTGGCGCTCGAACGCTCCGGCCAAACCCTCGGCTGGGTCGCCCGCATTTTCTCCGCGCTCAATGCGGCCCATACAAATCCTTCGCTGCAGACGATCGAGGCAGAGATCGCGCCGCAGCTCACCGCTCACCGCGACGCGATCTACCTCGACGGAAAACTATTTGCCCGGATCCAAGTGCTGCACGCAGATCTCAAGCGACTCGAACTCGACGCCGAGTCGGAGTTCCTCGTCCGGCGCTACTACAAGGATTTCGTCCGAGCAGGCGCCAAGCTCCCCGCTGAAGAGAAGACGAGGCTGAAGGCCGTCAACGAAGAGCTGGCCTCGCTGCAAACCGCCTTTCAGCAGAACGTGCTCAAGGAGGTGAACGCCGCGACCCTTTTTATCGACGATCCCGCGGAGCTGCAAGGCCTCGCTGAGGACGCGATCACCGCAGCAGCCGCAGCGGCGGAAGCGGAAGGGCACAACGGCAAATACGCCCTGCGATTGCTGAATACCAGCGGGCAGCCGGTGCTCAGCTCCCTCGAGAATCGTAGCCTTCGCCAGCGCCTGCATGAGGCCTCACTAGCCCGGAATAGCAGCGGCGGCCCTTATGACAACCAGGAGATTGTCGCGCGCATCGCGCGGCTCCGGTCCGAGCATGCACAATTGCTGGGCTACTCCAGCCACGCCGCTTTCGAATTGGAGGATCAGACCGCGCTCACAACCGAAGCCGTGAACAAGCTCCTTGGCGAGTTGGCTGGTCCTGCGGTGGCAAATGCACAGCGAGAGGCCGCCGACATGCAGACGATCGTCGATCGCAGTGGCTCGAGCTTTCCGCTCGCCGCCTGGGATTGGGATTTCTACTCCGAGCAGGTTCGTCAGGAGCGATTCGCGTTCGATGAGGAACAGCTAAAGCCCTACTTCGAGCTGAACCGCGTGCTGCAGGATGGCGTCTTCTTCGCCGCGACGAGGCTTTTCGGCATCACCTTCCAGGAGCGACACGATCTGCCTGTCTACCACGAGAACGTGCGCGTTTTCGATGTCATTGATGCCGATGGCGACACGCTCGCTCTCTTCCTGGCCGACTTCTTCGCGCGTCCCTCAAAACGCGGTGGCGCGTGGATGAACTCCTATGCCGAGCAATCAATGTTGCTCGCGAGAAGGCCCGTGATCGGCAACCACCAAAACATCGCAAAACCGGCGCCCGGTCATCCCGCGCTGCTTACGTTTGATGAGGTGAATACGATGTTTCATGAGTTCGGCCACGCGCTGCACGGGATGTTCTCACGGGTCAAGTATCCGCGCTTCAGCGGCACCGATGTCCCGCGTGATTTCGTGGAATTCCCCTCCCAGATAAACGAGATGTGGGCGATCTGGCCGGAGGTGCTGAAAAACTACGCACGCCACTACGAGACCGACGAACCGATGCCTTCCGAGC
>DASVRY010000252.1:0-4934 GCA_036388395.1 Chthoniobacteraceae bacterium | reverse complement strand
CGAGGGACCCCGGCGATTCCAATAAAACCCCTTCGGCAGCTGAACCCTTTGAAAGCGAACCTAGGGGGGAGCGGCGGTTGCCGGGATTCCACGCTCCCACGTCACCGCGGCGTTGATCCCCTCACTTCGCAGCTCAAAAATCCTGAATCCTTGCCTTCATCCACTCTCTTGACATCTGTAACCACCGCGATTACACAACCTCACAACGATGGCCAGCTGTCGCTTCGCTTTTGCGGTGCATATCCTCGCGGTGCTCGCCCGGCATGGTGCCGGCGGAGTCACTTCGCAGGCTCTCGCCGGCAGTGTGAATACCAATCCCGTCGTCATTCGCCGCATCCTCGCGCAGCTTCAGAGGGCAGGCCTGGTCTCCACGCAAAAAGGTGCAGGCGCGGGATCCAGGATCGCGCGGCAGCCAGATGAAATTTCCCTCGGCGAAGTTTATCGCGCCGTCGAGCCTGCACCGGCCTTCGGGGTGCATCCGCAACAGCCCAATCAGCGTTGTTGTGTGGGGCGCGAGATCCAGCGCGCCTTGGGCGAAGTTTTTGCCGGCGCCCAGGAGGCGCTGGAGCAAGCTCTTGCCCGGCGCACCCTCGCTGATATCGCAGAAAAGGTGGGGGCTGCTGAGCCGACTCCGAGCCTTCGGGCGCGGCCCACAAAGCGCAAGGCCAGCTAAGTCGCTCCCTTCGATCATCCACAAACCCGCAAGCAGACTACGCTCATGTTCACCGACACCGCTCACGTCGACCCGCCTGTCCTCGACCTCCCCGCACCGGCTGAACCGCGTTCGCGGCCAGCCCTGCTCGACCACGCAAACCTCCGCCGCGATGAGTTCTGGCGCGGCATTCCCGGGTACGAAGAAATCTCTGCACAGGAATTCCAGACTCACACCTTTCAAGTCCGGCAAAGCGTCACAAACGTCCGGCAACTGCGCGAAACCATCGGAGCACTCGCTCCGGACAGCTTCTTCGAGGATCTCGCCGCGGGGATCGCCAATGCGCCGATGGCACTCCGTATCTCGCCTTACCTGCTCAGTCTCATCGACTGGCGTAATCCTGAAGAGGATCCAATTCGCTCCCAATTTCTTCCGCTTCGCTCCCAACAGCAGCCGGATCATCCGATGGTTCAGTTCGACTCGCTCAACGAGCAAGGCGACTCGCCCGTCCCCGGCCTTACCCATCGCTACCGGGACAAGGCGCTCTTTCTCCCGCAAGACTCCTGCCCAGTCTATTGCCGCTTCTGCACCCGTAGCTATGCCGTGGGGTCGGATACCGGGGCTGTGGAAAAGCTCAAGCTGCATACCAACCTAGCACGTTGGGAAGCCGCATTTAACTATATAGCTTCACAGCCAGAGCTGGAGGATATCGTCATCAGCGGCGGCGATAGCTATAATCTCAAACCAGACCACTTGCAGATGATCGGCGAGCGCCTGCTCAAGATGCCGAACATCCGCCGCATTCGCTACGCGACAAAGGGTCTCTGCGTGCTGCCGCAAAAGATCCTCACCGACAACCCTTGGGTGGACGCGCTTACCCGGGTGGTGGAGCTTGGCCGGAGCTTGCACAAAGATGTCGTGGTGCATACTCACTTCAATCATCCCAACGAGATCACCGGCGTTACACAGGATGCCATGAACCGGCTCACCGAGCGCGGCATCACGGTCCGCTGCCAAACGGTGCTCCAGCGCGGCGTGAACGACTCTCCGGAGACGATGCAGCTCCACGTCCGGCGACTAAGCTATATCAACGTGCATCCCTACTATGTCTTCTTCCATGACATGGTTCCGGGGGTGGAAGACTTGCGCACTTCGCTCGATGACGGTCTGCGTCTGGAGAAAGCAGTGCGCGGACACACTGCGGGCTTCAATACGCCTGCCTTTGTAGTCGATACCCTGGGCGGCGGCGGCAAACGGGATGCGCATAGCTTCGAGCAGTACGATCGCGCGACCGGTATCGCAGTCTTCACCAGCCCCGCCGTTCGTCCCGGTAAGAAGTTCCTCTACTTCGACCCGCTTCTCTCTCTCGATGAAACTCACCAATGGCGCTGGTCGCAACCCCTCGAGCGTCGCGCGATGATCGACGAGGCGCTGGAGCGGTAAGCCGGCAGGGCGGCAGGGCGGCAGGGCGGCAGGGCGGCAGCTAAATCGCCGAGAGCGGGAACATCTTCGCCATCGATCGCCTGAACTCACTTGTGCTGGCACTGTCGACTTCGCAATTTCCGGGGTGAACCATCGTGGCCACTGGTGGCGAAGCACTGGTCGCATCAAACAACTCTTCCCGATAAAACGAACGGGAGCGTCCGGTTCAGGCTTGGGAACGAGAATCTCGAGCCACTGCGGGCTGGGGGAATAGATAAGCTAGCTCACTAGCGAAGCTAGCGTTGACCTCTAGGCAGTGAGCGCGAGTAGCGCGAGCATCCGCCCTGTCTTCCCTAGCTCCACCCGATAGGAGTAATACCGATCCAAGTGCGCTGCGGTGCTGGTGCCGCAGTCTACAACCTTGCCCACACCAGCCGCGCGACAATCTGCGACGATCATTGCGGCGAAATCGACTTCGTAATGCGGCGGCCGAATGCAGGGGCTAAGCTGAACAATCATCCGCCGGGGATCGCATTGGAATTCACTAACCATCCTCTCGATCGCTACCTTTGTGATGCCCAGTTCGCTTCCCTTTCGGCCAGAGTGCAGCAGCGCAATCACGCCCCGCTCCGATTCCACCAGATACACCGCACAGCAATCGGCAACATACACTCCGAGGCAGACATCCTTGCTTGCTGTGATCAACCCATCCACACCGGGCACGGGCACACTGGTCGCCGCATCGACCACGGCGACATCCGCGCCATGCACCTGCTTGCCAATGATCAGGGGCCTGTCTCCAAGGCCTAGATTGCGGCGCGCAGCCTCATGATGTCCATCCAGCAACGCCAGTGCGCTGTCGCGATCGACTTTTACGTCCAGGTCCGGAACGCGCCCGGTAAAGCAATGTCGCACCCCCCGTAACTCCTCAAGCGCAGGGAAGGTTTCGACCGGCAGCGCTGGGGTCGGCGAAGGGTTCATCGTTTCTTTTTCGGGAGAACGTCGACCTTGGCGGACACCCGCTTTTTTTTCTGCGGCTTTGCGAGTGGGTCGGCAAAGGTGTCGTCGTAGATCGTGTCTGTAGCGGTGACGCGGTCGAATTCCGCGAGCGCTGTGTTGTAGTCCGCGCGCGCCTGCAACTCCGTCGTCCGCGCACGGGTGAGCGCGACTCGGGCATCCAGCACATCGAGCTGTGTGCCGGCCCCGGCGGAGAGGCGTTCACTGGCCAGTCGCACCGCTTCGAGCGCCTGCTCCACAGTCTTCTGCTGGCTCTGGATCGTCTCCCGCGCCTGACGCAGATTCGCGTAAGCCTGCTGCACTTCCAGCTCCACCTGTTGCACGGAATCGTCGTAATTCACCTTCGCCGACTCAAATCGGGCGCGCGCTTGTTTCGTGCGGCCATGGGTTTCGAAGCCATCAAAGATATCCCAGCGTCCGGTGATGCCGAAAAACCAACCGTTCACCGTATCCGACAGGTCGTCGGAAAGCCGGGAGTTACGCAGTTCATAACCAGCGTTCGCATCCAACCGCGGCTTATAGCCGGCCAGTGCGATCCGGATTTGCTCTGTCTCGATGAGGATATTCAGCCGCTGAATTTTTAGAAAGGGACGACGTTCCCGAGCCAGCTGGAGCGCATGATTCAACCCAAGCGGCCGCTCGCTGACCTGCAAGTTGCCGACCGCTACGAACGCCGGATTCCCGTCAGGCCCCGGCGCGAGACCCAGAGTTTTCGCGAGCTGGAGTTGAGCGATGAGGTAGTTGTTCCGCGCGCGAATCAGTTCGGGGCGGGTATTCGCCAGCTCCACCTCTGCGCGGAGCACATTGAATCGCGCCACCGTGCCGGCCTCGAAGCGGTTCCGCTGATCGGTAAGCTGACTCTCCGCGAGTCGCACCGCTTCCTCCTGCACGGTGATGAGCGCACGATTCAGAAGGATCGAGTAGAACTGCGCCCGCACCTGCGAGATCACGCGGTCCACGACGTCGCGGAGGTTGAAGTAACTGCTGTCTTGCGTGAACTTCGCGATGTTCAAGGCTGCGCGCACCTGGCCGCCGGCATACAGAACCTGTCGCACTTCGATGGCGACGCGGTACGACTTATCACCGCCACCGCCCGAACCGCCGCGGCCACCGGCGTTTCCTTGGTCCAGCAGCTCTGCCAGCACGCCCGGATCAATCCCGGCGCCCGCGCCGCCGCCGCTTCCATCGGTGCCGCCACCGTCTCCACCACTGCCATCCTGGCTGCCACCGCCCTGATCGCCGCCATTCTGTCCTCCGCCGTTGTTCGACCCACTCGCGCCGCCACCCCCCAACGCGCTCGCGTCGAGCCCACCTGAACTCCCGCGCGCGCCGCCACTGGCACCCTCCAGCAGCCGCTTATCCTGTTGATTGTAGTTCGCGTTGATTGTCACGTGCGGCAGCGCCTGCGCGCGCACCTCGATCACCTGTCCGCGCGTCCGCTCGATTTCCTGAATCGCCTTCAGGATCTGCGGATTCTGCCGGAGCGCGACTTCCACGGCTTGGTCGATGGTGAGGTTTCCGATCACGGCACGATCCGCGCCGGGACCCACCCCGCCGAGACTCGTCTGCAAAAAGATCACCGCGCCCACGGCGCCCGCAACACAGGAACGGTTCATTTGTTTTGGCAAAACCCGATCACCTTTTCGTAAATGCGCACCCACATCTTCTGCTCATCTGGATCCATTACCGCCATGATTTTTAGGAGATTTTCCACCATATCGTCACGCACCTCGGTCACCAGTGCGCTCCCCGTGGCGGTGATTTGCACGTAAATCTTCCGGCGATCATCCTTGGCATGCACCCGGCGCACATGCGCGAGCTTCTCCAGGCGATCCACTAGCCC
>DASVRY010000251.1:0-2069 GCA_036388395.1 Chthoniobacteraceae bacterium | reverse complement strand
ATCTAAAGACAGACGAGGGCGTAATCGATTGCTTAAGTGAAGTGATGGGGATCGGTGGCTATGCAGAAGTCTTTCAGGCAAGCGAGCTGGCGGAGGCCAACTTTGGATCGTATCGCGTGCTGAGCGTCCCGGCGCTGATCGAGGCGAAGCAGGCGATTGGCAGGCCACACGATCAACGGACCGTTATTCAACTCCGCTGCGTGCTTGATGCCCAGCGGCAAGAAGGTAGCTCCACTAAATGAATGTTTCCCGACCATAGATAGCCATGAAGATCACCGAGATCGCTTTTACCTGCTACCCAGTCACAGACATGGCACGCGCTCGCGCTTTTTACGAAGGAAACCTCGGACTCACTCCAACAATAGTGCATGCGAGCGATGACGGGAGCACAGCTTGGACGGAATACGAGATCGGCGCCGGTGCATTCTCCCTCGGTAAATGGGACGACTGGAAGCCCACCGCAGAAGGCGCCAGCGTCGCCTTCGAGGTGGATGATTTCGATGCGACCATCGCGCAGCTCAAGGAAGCGGGCGTGGCTTTCAAGATGGAGCCTTTTCCTACTCCCGTCTGCCGCATGGCGTTCGTGCTCGACCCGGACGGCAGCGCCGTATGCATTCACAAGCGCCACGCGCACTGATCTCTCTTTTCTTCTCATGGCCATCCTCGTCACTCCTGAAACCCGCGTCCTTGTTCAAGGCATCACCGGCAGCTTCGGCGCCCGCCACACTCAGCTCAGCCTGGATTACGGCACACAGATCGCCGCCGGCGTCACGCCAGGCAAGGGCGGGCAGCGTTTTGCGGACAAGGTGCCGATCTTCGACACCGTGGCAGAAGCGGCCCAGCAGACGGGCGCCACCGTTTCCGTGATCTTCGTGCCGCCGCCATTTGCCGCGGACGCCATTTTGGAAGCTGTCGACGCGGGTCTGGACCTCGTCGTCGCGATCACTGAAGGGATTCCGGTGAACGACATGGTGAAGGTGAAGCAGGCGATGCGCGGCAGCAAGACACGGCTGATCGGGCCGAACTGCCCTGGCCTTGTCACACCGGGAAGCGGAGAGAAATCGCACGGCGGCTGCCGCATCGGCATCGCACCCGGCTACATTCACAAGCGCGGAAACGTTGGCGTGGTTTCGCGAAGCGGCACGCTCACGTATGAAGCAGTCTGGCAGCTCACGACTCGCGGTTACGGCCAGAGCACCTGTGTCGGAATCGGCGGTGATCCCGTAAATGGCACCTCGCACATCGATGTGCTGAAGATGTTCAACGACGATCCCGAGACCGACGCGATCATCATGATCGGCGAAATCGGTGGGACCGCCGAAGAGGAAGCCGCGGCCTGGGCGGGCGAGCATTGCAAGAAGCCGATCGCCGCTTTCATCGCGGGAACCACCGCGCCTCCGGGACGCCGGATGGGCCACGCGGGAGCGATTGTCTCCGGCGGAAAAGGTACTGCTGCCGGGAAGATCGAGGCGCTGCAGGCCGCGGGCATCGCTGTGGCGGAAACTCCAGCCGTCATGGCGGAGACGCTGCTCCGTCGCTGGGGCAAAGCTTAGCCACTGCCGGCGCAGCCTTTTAGCTATCGGGAGGGGTCTCTCACGAGATCCGCTATGAGGCGCTCGCCCGTGGCTATGTGCAGGTCGATGGAAGTGGGTCCGTATCTATCTCTCCTAGCTGCGCCGCCGCCTCGTCAGAGCGGTTAAAGCGCCGCAAGCCAAGAGCGCGGTAATGCCGGGCTCGGGCACCAACTTGTAGATCGAGCCGCTGATGTTCACCGCGTAGAGCTCGCCCGCGCCATCCTCTCCGAAGGAGGAAAGAGCCGACCCGGGAAAAGCGTTGGTCGGATCTATTTGGGTCGTACGATCGGTGAGCTCGCTCAGAACGCCGTTGCTGTAGCGGAAGGAGCCGAACGTTCCCGCGACGAAGTCTCCGAAGAGGTAAGTGCCTTGGAACTCCGGAATAGCACCGCCGCGATAGACATAGCCGCCGGTGATCGAGCGGCGGCCTGAGGTATGATCGTAGTCGTAGATCGGATCGACCGCGCCCTGAGGTGTTGCATCGCCAACGCTTGG
>DASVRY010000250.1:0-4044 GCA_036388395.1 Chthoniobacteraceae bacterium | reverse complement strand
AAAGCCGCCTTATCCCATTGACGCGGCCCGAAGCCGGCGCGGTCATTGGCGCGGATGTCTTGCTTCAGGCGTATGCTGGGGACCGGGTGCGCGCAGACAAGATTTACAAGGGCCAGCGTATCACCGTTCGCGGATCAGTCGGCGGGTATCGTCAAAACCAATCTGATTCCAAAACCTACCTCGTTTTTTTAACCGGCGGGAACGCAGGCGGATGGGTGCAGTGCTCCTTCTCGACGAGTGACTTCCGGTTTCGAGAGGACCAGCAGTTCAACACGAGTGTTCTGGTCGTGACCTCTAAAACCGACGAGGCCGCCGTCGTTCGCCTGCAGAAGGGACAGTCAGTTGAGATCCGCGGCACCTGCGAAGGCTGGGATGAGATGGTGCGGATCGGGAAGTGCGAGATCCGCAAGTAGCCGCTGGCTAGGGGTGCGTGATGGGCAGAAGCTCGTCGAACTGTTTGCGGAAGATGCGGTCAGCTTCGTCCGCGGCCTCTTTCACGCTGACTTGCTGCCCGAGCTCTGCAGATAAACTGGTCATCTCGACGCCGGTGATGCCGCAAGGGGTGATTTCCTGGAAAGGAGCGAGGTCGCCGCAGATGTTTAGCGCAAATCCGTGGAGGCTCACCCACCGACGCACACCGACTCCGATCGAGGCAATCTTCCGCTGTTCGACCCACACGCCGGTGAGTCCCTCCCGACGCGTCGCGATGAGGTTCCACCCTGCGAGAACAATGATCAGCGCCTCCTCGAGCGCCCGGAGGTAGCGATGCAGATCCTGCCCACGTGAGCGTAAGTCGATCAGTGGGTAGCCGACCAGTTGTCCCGGGCCGTGATAAGTCGCCTGGCCTCCGCGGCTGACTTGCACGACGGGGTGGGGGAGCGATGCCGCGCTACGAAGGCTCGATTGATCAGGGGTCCTGCCGATCGTGTAAACAGGCTCGTGTTCGAGCAGTAGTAGCTCGTCCGGGTGGGTTGGATCTGCGATCTTCTTCGCGACGATCCCTTCCTGCACCGCAAGGGCATCCGCGTAGCCGACCCGACCGAGCCAGCGACTGGAAAATGCGGAAGCTGTCATCAGATGCGGACCAGCTCCGAAATGCCGCGCGCGGCTGTTGCTGCGGTGCTGAAGTGCGTCAGCCCAATCGCCAGCGCATCTGCCGCGTCAGCCGAAGGTGTTTCGGTGAGTCCGAGCAGCGCACGAACCATGAAGCCGACCTGTCCCTTGTCCGCCCCGCCGCGGCCTACAATCGACTGCTTCACCCGGCGCGGGGCGTATTCGTAGATCGGAAGTCCACGTGCGGCGGCCGCGAGCAGTGCCGCGCCACGAGCCGCGCCGAGGCTGATTGCGGTGCGATGGCTCTGCACATAGATGACTGCCTCGAAGACCGCGCATTCGGGCGAGTGGGCGGCGATCAGACTACTGATTTTCTCGTGGATCGCAACGAGACACGAAGAGGGGAGGAGTGCCGGAGCATTCCTGATCATCCCATACTCGAGCGCCCGCACCTTGCGAGCGCGGTCATCCTCCAGCACGGCAAAGCCGGTCCCGCGGAGAGAAGGGTCGACGGCAAGGATGCGCATGGAGTGGCGAGCATCCGTGGATGCGTCTGCCGGTGCAATCCGGAAGCTTGCGGTGAGATTAACCGCCAAGCCGCGAAGAGCGCTAGATCGAAGAGATCTGCGGCCGCTCGGTTGCGCTAGATCACCAAACCAATGCACCTGCCGCGCAGCCGAGAGCGAGACTAGAGAAGGAGTCCGGAAGGAAACCGTGGAGGCCGAGTAGTGAAAACGAGATCGAGACTGACGCCAACGAGGACTGAAAGAGAGCGATAGTGGCCGACCTACGTGCTGCGTAAGCCCTACACGGCTCTTCGCGGCTGTTCTTCACCCCGCAGAACTACATCGCGAACTGCGGGATGATCTTCGCCGCGGCAATCGCGAGGATCACGAGGGCGAGACCGAACGCGCCATAGACGATCTGGAGACCATGACGGGCGCGCTTGAGTCTCACCAACTCAATATGGCGGCTCTGAAGCTCGGCATTCTGCCGTTCCACAATGCCGCGGAGCACGTCATTGTCCTGCTGCACCTTGGACTCCGAAGCGGCGACTGCCTTTTCCTCCGCGCTCTGGAGCTGTTCACAAAGCTTCTTGAGCTGTGCTTCAATCTGCTGCTGGGCCTGAGTCTTGTGCTCGATCTCCTCGTGGGATCGGCGGGCTTCCTCTGCGACACGCTTGCTCTCCGCTTCCTGGGCCTCCAGTTTCGCACGAACTTGGATGAGTTCTTTTCCGACGTCTGTGTTCTCGAGGTCGTGGCGGAGCGTCTCAGTTTCGCGCTTCAGCTCCTCGCAGCAAATCGCGAGTGAACGACAGGCTTCCTCGGACGAAGCGAGCTTCTTTGCGGTTTGCTGAAGCGCAGCTTCAGTTTCCAGCAAGCGAGCTTCCGCAGCTGTGGCGGTGGACAGCCGAGCCGTCGCTGAATCGAGACTCGTCCGTAGCAAGGCGCTCTCCGTATGCAATGCCTCCCACTCCCGGTGGACATTCGCCTGCTCGATCTGCGCGGCTGAAAGCTGAGCCGTAATTTCCTGCAGCTCCCGCTCCTTGCACTCCAGCTGAGAGGTGAGGCCGCTGACTCGCTGATGGCTCAGCTCCAAATCATGTGTGAGTTCAGCCCGCGCGCGCTCGCTCCCGGTCAACGCCGCAGCAATCTGAGCCTGCTCCTGTTCTGCTGTCTGGAGCCGCGCTTCTACGGCCGCTAGGCGCTGCCGGACTGCAGAGGCTTCGCTCTTCAGGCTCAGCCGTTCCGCTTGAAAACTTTTGCTCTCCGCCTGCGCATGCGTCGAACTGGCCGTGAGCCGGCTGCATTCATCACTTTTCTCCTCCAGGAGCTGGCGAAGAAAGCCCAGCTCTTCCTGCGCCGCCGCAAAGTCCCGCTGGAGAGTTGTCTCCGGCACGGCCTTTTCCAGTGGCGAATGATTACGCACACTCCGACTGTGGCTATGTGTCCGGCTGCCGTTGGAAGTTTCGCGCGGCAGCACTGCGTCGGTGATATACTGCCGGTCATCCATTCCGTGGATGTCCGGGACCGTTACCTGACTGCCGCATGACGGGCAATCGCCCGTGAGACCCGCCGCCGCTGTTTCGACCAGCATCCGCTGCCCACACTCTTTACACGCAAATTTAATGTCGATGGTCATCATGCCTCCCGGCGCAGTCTTGTAACCCGCTTCTTGGCAGCGGTCAAAACGAAATCATTCAGTCCCCGCAAGACCAGGGGTTTTTAACTCCGAGTGGCGAGGCCAGCGATCCATTTTCCTTTTCGCACCACCTGGAGGATCTTCAGCTTCTGTTTGCCGAAAGCCTTTAGAACTTCTTCCTCCTGCTCCCGGAGCACTCCTGAGAAGATTAATTTTCCACCCGGTGCGACGGCCTTTGCCAGTTTTGGCGCTATCTCGATGAGGATCCCGCTGAAGAGATTCGCCGCCACCACGGACCAGGAGCGGTCCGCCTCCCATAGGCGCACGTCCATTTTCCTCACGGTTACAGCGCTCGCCTTGTTCGCTTCTGTATTCTCCTTTGCCACCCGCACCGCTTGTGGATCGAAGTCCCCTGCAAGGGCTCGGGTTGCGCCTAGTTTGCGGGCCGCGATCGCTAAGATGCCGCTCCCGGTGCCGAGGTCGAGCAGTTCCCAGGAGCTGCCTCGGAGTTCCTTTGCCACATCAGCAAGAAAGCGCAGACAGCCTGCTGTGGTGGCGTGATCGCCAGTTCCAAATGCCATTCCGGCGGGAATTAGCAAGGCTTTATCCGCTTGATCCGGGGAAAGCTGCTGCAGCTCTTTTTCGGTGGAAACGATCACCAATTGCGAGCGGATCTTGAGGGGTGGACGCTCCAGGGGCTCCATCGCGGTTTGCCATTGCGCCTCGGAGACACTGCCCCCGAAGTTCTGCACCAAGTTATCAGCCTCGCTGCGCGTCAGCCCATGAGCTTCCACGCGAATCTTCGGCGCATTTGGAAAGCTGATCACCATCACCCGCTGCGGTCCGAGG
>DASVRY010000249.1:0-9990 GCA_036388395.1 Chthoniobacteraceae bacterium | reverse complement strand
ACGCCCATGATATCGGCGACGGCCGCGCGATGGCCGATCGAGGCAAGCTCGCCCAAACCGGTGAAGGTGAATGGCTTCGGCTCGCGAGCATGATCAAGCGTGCGCGCGATGTTTTCGCCGAGTAGCTTGCCCTGCCGGGTGGCGAATTGCGCAGTCGGAGGGCAGAACGTGTGCGGGTCTGTCGGGGAATTGGTCGTGGGCGCCGGCATCGGAACCGCCGCGCAATCGCCCGCTGCCCAGAGGTGCTGCTGACCCACCACGCGCAGAGTCTGGTCGCAAATAATGCGTCCTTTTGCGCAATCGAAAGCGCCAGCTTTGCAGAGCCGGGAGAGCAGGGGATGCGGCGCGTTTCCCACGGTAGAGACGACGGTATGGCTCTCGATCTCGCGCCCATCTCCAAGCAGTACGCGCCCCGCAGTCATCGCCGTCACGCGCGTATTCAGCATCAGTTCCACGCTTCGGCTGAGCAAATGGTCCTCGCAGTAGCGGCCGAGCGCTTCGCTGATCTCCGGGAGCAAATGCGCCTGGCTGTGAATGAGTACGACGCGGAATTCATCACGCGCGAGTCGTGGATAAAAGCTGAGGATTTCCTCGCCGAGATCGTTGATCTGGCCCGCGGTCTCAACGCCGGAGTAGCCGCCGCCGACGATGACGAACGTCAGCAGCCGCCGCCGCTCTGCCGGATCGCTCTCGAGATTTGCCTCCTCGAACCGATCGATGATCGTGGCGCGCAGCTTCAGGGCGTCGCCAACGTTCTTCATGAGAAACGCATGCTCCGGCATCCCAGGCACGCGGCTGAGATCGACCACGCCACCGAGCGTCAGGACCAGGTGCTGAAACGAAACTGAAACCGTGCCGGCGAAATCTCCCGCCTCCAGGGTGAGCTGCCGTGTGCCAAGATCGGCGTCGGTAATGTTACCGCGGAGGACCGTGACTCTTGCCAGGCGCCGGATCGGATTGACGATATGGCGCGGTGAGATCGAGGAGCCGACGACTTCCGCGAGCATCGGCTGGAAGACCATGAAGTTCTGATCTGAGATCAGCGCGACTCGCTTTGGTCCTTCGGTGCCGAACTCCTTCGCAAGCTGTTGGGCGCACGCGACACCTGCAAAACCTCCGCCTGCGATTACGACGTCGAAGCTGAGGGCAAAAGTGGTCATTGCGGCAGAATGCCAGACACTCTCCGAACCGCACGCCCGGTTTGGATGGGTTTAGGGAAAAGAGCGTGAATGGTGACGGGTGAACGGTGATCGGTAGTGAGCGCTTCGGGAATGCTCGCGCTTGGCCCTGTCACCATCACGCAGCCGATCAGTCCCCGTAACCGCCGGGATTCTTCACGTGCCAGGCCCAGGCGCTCTCGATGATCTTCTTGATGTCCTGATACTTTGGCGTCCAACCCAGCTCGGCCTTGATCTTCGCCGAGCCCGCAATCAAACGCGCAGGATCACCCGCGCGTCGCGGCTGCTCGATCACAGCGATCTTTTTGCCGGTTACCTTCTCACAAGCCTGGATCATTTCCCGAACGCTGGTGCCGCCGCCGGTCCCGAGATTATAGAAGGCGCTTTCCTTCGCCCCAAGGGCGAGCATGTGTGCCTGCGCGAGATCGATGATGTGAATATAGTCGCGAATGCAGGTGCCATCCGGCGTCTCGTAATCCGTGCCGAAAATGGAAACGTTCTCGCGCTGGCCGAGCGCCACCTTGAGCACATTCGGGATGAGATGTGTCTCGATGCGGTGATCCTCACCGTATTTCTCCGTCGCACCGGCCGCATTGAAATAGCGTAACGCGACGAACTTCAACCCGTGCACTTTGTCGTACCAGCGGAGGATACGCTCGAAGAGCAGCTTTGACTCGCCATAAGGATTGATCGGCGCCTGCGGCAGCGACTCGTCGATCGGCACCCGCTCCGGCATTCCGAACGTCGCGCACGTGGAGCTGAAGACGAAGTTCTTCACGTCCGCAGCCACGCAGGCTTCGAGCAGGTTGATGCCACCTGTGACGTTGTTGCGGAAGTATTTCGTCGGGTTTTCCATCGACTCGCCGACGAGTGCATTCGCCGCGAAGTGCATCACGGCTTCCGGACGCGTCTTCTGCAGTGCACTGCCGATTGACGACGTATCTAGTAGATCACCCTCGATGAATTCCGCGCGCGGATCGATGGCCAGGCGGTGACCTTCCGTCAGGTTATCAAAAATCGTAACCGCGTGTCCCGCATTGAGGAGTTGCTCGACGCAAATGCTGCCGATGTAGCCGGCGCCGCCGGTGACGAAGAGGTTCATGAGGAAAGTTGAGAGATGGATGTTGAAAGTTGAGAGCGAGAGAGTGCCCCGCGCTGTATGCCGTCTCAACTTAAATAGGAAGTTAAGGTGCTGAATCGAGCTGAGAGGGAAATCACACCTCCAAAATGGCTCCGACCCGACGCTATATTTCGGAACGTTGGGAACGGCATCAGCAGGATCACCGCTGCCCCTCTTCAACTCTCAACCATCAGCTCTTAACTTCGCCCTACCTTCTTCCTCAGCTCGACGACCATGGCCCGCACGTGACGATTGCGTTGACGCGGAGAGAGCACCTTTAGGCTCATCGCAGGAGAACCCCACTCGAGGATCTGGATCTCCACATTGCGCACACCCCAGGCGTTCATCGCTTTGCGCGTCGGCATGTAAAGGTCGACCGTTTTCCGCCCCACCAGCGCCGAGCCGTAGTCCTCGATAACATACGTGCGGCCGTTATTCACCATCCGGAAGCGCGTCCCGAGCGGCATCCACGACCAATCTGAAGCGGCACTGATGATGTCGCTTTTGAAGCGCAGTCGTCCTCCAATCGCGTTCTTGGATCCACCAGCCTCCGTGTGGGTGTAGGCTGTGGTGCGGACAGTCATCCGCTTTCCTGGGGCTGCGCTCTCTGGCCGCGTGGGTGGCTTCGCCTGGGGCTGCGGTGTGGTGGTGCAAGCCGCGAGGAGCCCAGCTGCGACGAGTAGGATAAGTGGAGCTGGGGAGAGCCGGGTTAACGCTGAAGACATCATCGGTGTTTTACGAAAGCTTCGAGGCCTCCCGCGAGTCTTTTGCTGCTAACACCTTGTTCCCATGTATTTGCCGCTTCCTCGGAAGCATTCGAGCGGGCCAGCGGCAATGCCATCGTGCAAGGCCAGACCTCGCACCGCTGTCGATGCCATCAACACTATGATCCAGCGCTTTGATAATCTCGCCGTTGACCTGCCCATTCCCAGCGGCCCCAATCCCGCCGCCGCCGGCGCTGTCCAGGAGCTCATGGGTGGAAAGTTCGGGGAAATGTCAACCCTCATGAACTACACCTTCCAGTCGTTCAACTTCCGCGGTCGTAAGAAATACGAACCGTTCTACGATCTCATCTGCAATATCGCCGCTGAGGAGTTCTCCCACATCGAAGCTGTTGCCTACACGATCAATCTGCTGCTCAGCGGCTCGACGACGCGAGCCGACCGCAACACACCAAAAGGCAAGACCGCGAAATCCGCGGTGAAGAAAGCGAAGAATCTCGCCACCGCCGGCACCACAGATCCCGCGCCCCTGGAGAGCGCCGCCCATGAGCGCTATGCCTACCACTTCGTCGCTTCCGGACAATCCGCTCTGCCTTACGACTCCATGGGAAATCCATGGAACGGCTCTTATGTAACAGCAACGGGTAACCTCAAGATGGATTTGCTGCATAACTTCTTCCTCGAGTGTGGTGCTCGGGCCAACAAGATGCGCGTCTACGAGATGGCACCCGACGCCACCTCGCGAGCCATGGTGGGCTATCTGCTCGTCCGCGGCGGCGTGCATATCGTGGCTTACGCCAAGGCGCTGGAAAAGCTCACTGGCGCGGACGTCGGCCGGCTCCTGCCGATTCCAGACATCAGCAACAAGAAATTCCCCGAGGCGATGAAGCACGAAGCCGAAGGTCTCCACACGATCATGTGGCACTGGAGCACGTCGGATTATCATCGGCTCGGCGAGATCTGGAACGGAACGCACCCCGAAGACGGCTCAGAGTTGGTCGTGCGCGACGAAATTCCTGTTGGGTTCCCTGCACCCGATCTCCCAGAAGAGCCCCAGCTGTGCGCTCCGGGTGAAATCGATCCGGATATGCTGAAGCACTACGCCAAGAAGCTGGGGTAAGATGCGTTCGCGGCGAGTGCGCAATGGGCACTCGCTGATCTTTTATCTACGCTCGGTCATCCTGAGCGGAGCGCCGTTATGCGCGCCAGTCGAAGGACCCCGCGGAAGGTTCGGCACGGAGTCACGAGAGAGACTAGTTCGCTGGTCCGGGAAGCGCCGTCCGCGAACCAATGACAGAGCACTAGCTTGCGTCCACCTGTCCGCCAACGTTTCCAATCCACGCGCAGAGGCCGCGCTTCTTCGCCGCTGCGGCAAAGGTGAAGAACGCCTGCGCTTCTGTACCCCAGGGCCGCTCGCGAGCCGCTTCCAAAGCTTGCGAGACGTTGAGGCCGCGACGGTAGAGTAGATCGAACGCGGCCTTGATCTCCGCACGCTGTTCACGGTCGAGCGCGGCGCGGCGCAGTCCGACCACGTTCAGGCCGGCGACGCAGTTCCTTTCGGCGCCGAGGGTAAACGGCGGCACATCTTTGCTAAAGGCGCTGGCGCCCTGGCAGATTGCAAGGCGCCCGACGCGCACGTGCTGGTGAAAGACGCATCCGCCGCCGATGAAGACTCGGTCGTCGATGGAGACATGGCCGCCGAGCAGGACGTTGTTCGCAATCACTACATGATCTCCTAGTTGGACATTATGCCCGAGGTGCGCCCCGCCCATGAGGAAGCACACGTCCCCGATGACGGTCGCACTGCCTTCCGCAGTGCCACGGTGGATCGTGCAGTATTCGCGAATTCGGTTCCCGCGTCCGATCCGCACGAGGCTGCGGACACTAGGCAGAAAGGCAAAATCCTGCGGATCCCCTCCGATCACTGCGCCGCAGCCGATGACGTTTTCTTCGGCCATGACGACATGGGCGGTGATCACCGCATGCGCCTGGATCACGCAGCGGTCGCCGATTTGCGCCGGGCCTTCGATCACCGCATATGGCCCCACGGAGACGTCTGTGCCGAGCTGCGCCTCTGGATGGATGATAGCGGTGGGGTGAATCACAGAATCACGAATGCCGCATCGCGGCGGGGGAAGGAAGCCCGAAGGCGTGTCAGAGCCTCGTTGCACCTACGATGCACTCAGGGGTTCCCGCAGGCGCGAAGTCTCTCCGCATGCATCCTGCATCCTCTGCCTTGCGTCTCTCATTAGCCTGTCTCGCAGCTTCCTTACTCGTCGCGTGCGATGCGCCACCGCCAACCTCGGGGACGAGTTCGGTACCTGAGCAGTCGCAGTCTTCGGCTCCTGGTCGTGATCTGAAGCAGCGACAGATGGCGTTTCTCGATCGTATCCGGCAGGCCGATCCACAGCAGCGGACCATCGAACGCGCTTTGCTAAACGAGCAGAATGAACTTGGTCTGATCCTCGACCGCTCGGTCGAGATGGACAAGATCCCAGCCCTCATGAAGACGATGCTGACCCAGATGGCGCAGGAGTTTCCCGGGCAGGATCTAACTGTGCTCGCCTACGCGCCATCGAATCCGCCGCGCAAGATCGGCACAGCGCGTCTCGATGCTCGTTCGCGGGAGATGAGCTACACGCGGGAGCAATAAACTTTCATTCGAAACATCAGCAATAACCTAACCGAAATCTAACTATGTCTGGAACAGTCGATGACTTCATGAGCCGCTTCGGTGGCGATAAAACGGTGGACGATCGCGATGCAGCGAAATTCCACGACCGCTTTGTCTCGCAACACGACGACGATCGGGATTTTGACAACGATACCTACCACCAAAGCGCGACCGAATATCTCGGCAAGCTGCCGGATGATCAGTTCGATCAAGCTGCACGGAACGCGTATAAGCAAGCTGCTCCCCAGGAGCGCGAAGGCTTGCTAGGCGGTTTGATGGGGGCACTCGGTGGCGGAGCCGCAGGCGGTAGCGGGCTGGGTGGAATCGCGCAGATGCTTGGGCTGGGCTCGACCGATCCCCGCAGCATGAGTGAAGACGATGCCGCTCGAGTCATGGATTACGCGCGCCGCAAAAATCCTGAAGCTCTTCGCCAGACGGTGCAGGAAAAGCCGTGGTTCATGAAAGCCATGGGAAATCCCGTCGTGATGGGAGCGCTCACCATGGCCGCCGCAAAGCTGATGAGTGGCAAGCGCCGCGGCGGAGGCGGCGGTTTGTTCTAGGTGCAGGTGAGCGTGGGGGTGCGAGACAGGCCATCATCCTGAGCGAAGCCGAAGGACCCCGCCGCTCCACAAGCGACCTCCTCTCCCGCGCGGGAAGCGGGCGGAGCGGCTCTGATCAAACGTGCACGCTCCAGCTCTTGCATTTGCGCGGCGCTGACCGTAAATCTGTCAGCTCTTACCCCGTGGTGTAATGGTAACACAGGAGTCTTTGAAGCTCTTATTCATGGTTCGAATCCATGCGGGGTAGCCATCAATTCCTCGGCGCTGCCACGTCTGTGGTTATCGGCCGAGCATCACGTAAGCGAGGGCCGCGCCGCTCGCCGCGATGCCGCTGATGAAGGAGAGGTAGGCGCACCGGAGTAGCCGGTATTTCCGGGAAGCGAGGTATTTCCCCAGGACGTAGATCTCCTGCACCTGTACTTCGTAGGTGCGGCTTGGGTCGTTCATCACCGCCTCCATCTCAACTTTGTATTCCTCGAGCGACAGCCGGACGAAGTCGCCGAAGAACAGCAGGTTGAATCCAGCGGCAGGCGCTTTGGGATCAGCTGCCTTTTGCCCGCGGCGTGAGATCCCCGGGAGAACTGCACACATTGCGAGGATGATCGTCAGCACCCCAAAGCCGAACAGGACGACCACCGCCGGGCGAAATGCGTCGTTCGCGAGATAAGGGACCGATAGGGTCATCATCACCGCCGACATCGTCATCAGCGTATTCGCCTTCACATCGGCCATTGCGCTGAGTTGCACGTGATGGGCTCGAGTCTGCCGGATGAGCTGATCGATATGGCCGCCCGCCTGCTGGATCTTCATCGCGCCGTCATAACGGCTACGCAAAACGGCGGCGAACAGTATTCGCGAACGTGGCGGGGTTTGAACGCGAAGACGCAAAGGCTCGAAGTAGGCGGTAAATGCCCCCAGCTGCTCGGCACTGCCAGACCATCGAGTCTTCGAGCCATCGGGTTTAAACAACCAGAAGCGCGGCTTTACGGAGCGAAACGGTTTTTCCTTGGCCGTGCTCAGGCCGCTCCCCATCTTCGCTTGCTCCATGCAAGAGTCCTCCCCGTCCGTGCCTTGGTGGCGTCAGCTGAGTGGCTACCATTGGTTTGTCTTCATCATCGCGTCGGCAGCGTGGTTCTTTGACTGCCTCGATCAGCGGCTCTTTTCCCTTGCTCGCATCCCCGCGCTCTCATCGCTCATGGGTCTCCCTGCGACGAATCCAGAGGTGCAGGCCTTTGGCAAAGTAGTAACCGCCTGGTTCCTGATCGGCTGGGGCGTCGGCGGCATGATCTTCGGCGCGCTGGGAGATCGGTATGGTCGGGCGAAGATGTTGACCGTCACGATCCTGATCTACTCCGGTTGCACGGGCCTGACGTTCTTCAGTGCCACACGGCTCGACTTCACGATCCTCCGTTTTCTCACCGGCCTTGGGGTAGGCGGCGTCTTTGGGCTCGCCGTTGCGCTTATCGCCGAGACGGTGCCGAGCGGCGCCCGGGCGCAAGCTCTCGGCTTGCTCCAGGTCCTTTCCACCGTTGGCAATGTGGCTGCGGGCTTCTGCAAGATGGGCATCGATGCCCTCATGATCGATGGCACCATCGCTGCTGGGTCGGGCTGGCGGTGGATGTTCCTCATCGGAGCTGCGCCGGCGTTACTCATCTTGTTCAGCCGCAATCGTCTCAAGGAACCGGAGGGCTGGCTAAAGCTCAAAGAAGAAGGGCGCTTACCCAAAGGGAGCATCTTTGCGCCTTACGTGTCCCTGATGCGCGATCGCCGCTGGCGGCGAAATCTCATCGTCGGAGCGCTCCTGGCTTCCACTGGCGTTGTCGGCCTTTGGGGAATCGGGGAGTATGCGGTCGATCTACAGAGCGCCGTCTTCAGCAGCCACTACCAGGCGCAGGCCCCTGCGGCCGGGGCGGATATGGCGCTTTGGGTGAAGGCAAATGTCGAGCGATCGAAGACATGGGCCTATCTGCTCCAGATGCTCGGGGCCGCCGTCGGGATGTGGGCCTTCACGCAATTCACCACGACCTTTGGTCGGCGACCTGCGTTCTTTATCGGCTTTTCGGCAGCGCTCATGGTCACGTTCTTCGCCTATTGGCGCATGAATTCCCCCGTCGATGCCTACTGGATGATGTTCCTCATGGGCGCAGCGCAATTTGGCGTGTTCGCTGGCTTCGCCATATATCTCCCCGAACTTTTCCCGAGCCGCCTCCGGAGCACCGGGATTTCCTTCTGCTACAATCTTGGCCGCTTCGCCGCGGCTGCGGGGAGCTTTTTCTCCTCGGCTCTGACGACGCAGGTATTTGGTCAACACGCCGCGCCGCTGCCGTATCGCTATTCCGCGATGACGATGTGCGCGATTTTCCTCATTGGCATCATCACCGTCTTTTTCGCTCCCGAGACGAAAGGGCAGCCACTGCCCGAAGACGACGCGGAAGCTGATCCGGCGCGCTGAGCGCGGCCACTGTGCTCCTGAGACGGATTTAGAGCTGCGAGACTTACGCCCAGTATCAGGCGTATACCCGAAACCAGTTGCGGCGATCCCATCCTCCGCTACCGTTCACGCCCCAATGGAATTCCTGACCCGCATTGACAATGACCTGAAGGAGGCCATGAAGGCGCGGCAAGCGGACCGGCTGAACGTTTTGCGGATGCTCAAGAGCTCCCTGAAGAATGTCGCCATTGAACTAGGTGGCGCCGACGTTCCGCTGGACGATGCCACAGCTGCGGCGGTCGTGCGTAAAGAGGTCAAGAAACGCCAGGACGCGATCGAGGGTTTTACCAAAGGACATCGTCCGGAACTCGCGGAGAAAGAGGAGGCCGAGCTGGCGATGCTTTCCGCCTATTTGCCAGAGCCGCTGACCGAGCAGGAACTGCAGACGCTCGTCATCGAGTGCATTGCGGAATCCGGGGCCACGTCGAAGGCTCAGATGGGCGCCGTGATGAAGCTGGTGAATTTGCGCGCCGCCGGTCGAGCGGACGGCAAGGCGCTCAGCGCCGCGGTTTCTGCGCAGCTTTCTTAAAGTCATTCTCCTCCCGAGATCCTTGACCGGCTCACCCAAAACGTCCGCAAAATCCTCGCAGGAACTCTCCTGCCGGACTTCCGCAGACGCACATTTGCGGCGATCTATTCGACTTCTTTTCCTGGCAAACGCCGCATCTTTTCCATGGTAAGCGCGATCATCGTTGCGGCAGGCAGTTCCCGGCGCATGGGTTTTGACAAACTCTTCGCCACACTGGCAGGCAAGCCTGTCATCTGGCACTCGCTGCGTGCTTTTTCCGACAGCCCAGAAGTCGACGAGATCATCATCGTCACGAAAGAAGACCGCACAGCGGAGTTCGAGAAGATGCTCGCTGGCGAGAAGCTCCCGAAGGTTCGCCGGATCATCCCCGGTGGCGCCGAGCGGCATCTTTCCGTCTGGGCCGGCTTGCAGGCGGTGCAAAGCGAGGGCAGTGAATTCGTCGCGATCCACGACGGCGCGCGCCCGCTGACCACACCTGAGCTGATCGGTGAATGCATTGAGATGGCGCGGGAGCATGGCGCGGCCTGTTGTGCGTCGCCGATTCCGGACACGGTGAAACGCGCATCGGTCGAGCAGATGGTCCAGGAGAGCGTCGAGCGCACGGGCCTCTGGGCGATGCAGACGCCGCAGGTCTTCAGCAGCGGTCTGGTTCTTCAGGCTTACGCCTCGTTGATGGCCAAACACGAGATGGTCACCGACGAAGTTTCCGCGGTGCA
>DASVRY010000248.1:0-10103 GCA_036388395.1 Chthoniobacteraceae bacterium | reverse complement strand
AAAGGTAAACGCGACAAGGAGAAGTGAAGCTTTCAAGGCGCCACTGTGTGGGGAGCTCCGAGCCGGCGCAACTCCTCTTCGCCTCAGTACGCAAGGAAGGACTAGCTCCTGGCCAGCTCTGCTCCCGCCCGTGCTTTATAGCCAAAAAAGCCGCGCTTGTGGATGACTTTGGTAACCTCAGCGGGCACCATCTGCTCCCACGTCGTATCGCCAGCCGCGATCCGCTTTAGCACGTCTCGCGAGAAGATGCTTAAATAGTCAGGATTATAGTTATCTAGCGGAACGAAACTTCCGCGGTCCGAAAGATAGCCATAGAGCTTTCGCAGCTCAGGCGCGACTTGATGATTTTCCACAGTCGTCAATTCGCCCGTTTCAGCGTTCTTGAGCGGATAGACATAGAGCCGTAGATCATTTTTGAATAAGCGACCGAACGACTCCAAAATTCCGCCGGGCAGCTGTGTGTAATATTTCTCATCGAAAATCTCGATGAGGCTCGGTACACCCATGACAATGCCGATCCGCTCGCGGGTGCGCCAGGCCAGGTAAGCAGCGAGGCGGTAATATTCGAAGTAGTCCGAAATGAGCACCGTCATGCCACACGCGGAGAGCAGATCGGCGCGGGCGAGGAAGTCGCGCCGGTCTACTTCGGTGCCGCCCGCGAGCAGATTGCGCATGGTGATTTCCATCACCGGCAGCACCGTCTTTCCCGCGAGCGCCGGATCCGCGCTGAATTTCTCGAGTGCGCAATTGAGCATGTCGACATTCACATGAGTCACTGGCCGGAAGCTGCCGCGCTCGACGAGCACGGCCTTCTTGTAGAGCACTTCGGATGGCTGCAAGACCTCGCGATTAGCGCCAAACATCGCCGCCCCGCTGAGCCCAAGTTGCACGAGCTTCAGGCTCATCAGGCGGTTGTCTACGTAGCGGAATTCGATGCCGCTAAACTCCACCATGTCGATTTCAATGCGCGCAGTGGTGAGCTGATCAAGGAGCGATTCGACGAGTTCCTCGGGCTCATGATGCAGACAGAAGGCGCCGTAAAGCAGGTTCACGCCGATGATGCCGAGCGCCTCCTGTTGGAGAGCGGCTTCGGCGTCGAGCAGCCGGACGTGGATGATGATCTGGCTCGCTTCGTCGCGCGGGTGCGACTGGAACTTCACACCCATCCAGCCATGGCACTCCGCAGTGCCCCGATAGCTGCGGGTGGTGACAGTATCGGCAAAGGCGAAGAACGAAGTGTTGTCGCCGCGTGTTTCCCCGAGCCGGTCAATGTTCAGGCGGTACTCGTGATCGAGCATTGCCTGGAGCCGACTGCGCGAAACGTAACGCTCGGTCGGGCCATAGATCGCGTCGCTCACGGTCATGTCGTAGGCCGACATGCTTTTGGCCACAGTGCCGGCCGCCCCCCCGACGCGGAAGAACCAGCGCACGACCTCCTGTCCCGCGCCGATCTCGGCGAAGGTTCCATACCAGCGCGGGTCGAGATTGATCTTGAGCGCCTTATTATGCGTGTCGATGGCTTGATCCTTCATAACAAGCCCGGGAGGCTACGGAGCGGAGGGATTGGGGGCAACGTGATTGCTTGAGCGCTTGCCGCTCGCCTGCCGAACGGCTACACGCCAGCGCGTGAAGACACTCCAACGCTGCGTTTTCCGGACAGCCGCTTTTCTCGTCGTAGCTGCCACTGCAGCGGCAGGTGACAGCCACAGAGCCGGCTCCGGCTCAGCGGCTCCGTCGAGCATCGCGACCTTGTGGGAACAAGACGCGCTCACCAGCGCTTGGGCTCCACGTGCGTCTCTGGCGGAGAGGGGCCTGGAGCTTTCAATTGGCTACACGGCCGAGGTGCTCGCAAACCCTGTGGGCGGGGTGCGGCGCGGAACCATCGTAGATGCGTTGCTGGAACTCGGCGTCGACGTGGATCTGGAGAAAGCAGTGGGTTGGCGCGGCGGCTTGCTGCATGCCCTCTGGTTGGTGCCGCACGGCAGGAGCTTAACCGAGCGCTACGTCGGCGATCTCGGAACAATCAGTAATCTGGATGCAGACGATGGCTTTCGACTCTTCGAGGCATGGGCGCAGCAATCCGTGGAGGCAGGCCCATTTCGCTTCTCCCTGCGCCTGGGGCAGATGGCGGCGGACGAGGAATTCACTCTCAGTGAGTATTCAGCGCTGTTTTTGCAAGGCGGGTTTGGCCCACCCGTCGCGCTCACAGGCAACTTCCCCTTGCCGGCTTACCCGATGGGGGCGCTCGGCGCCCGCCTGGACTTTGAACTCGCTGCCGCGGAAGGCCTAACGGTTTTCGGACGGGCGGGCATTTTCGATGGAAATCCCGGGAGCGGCATCGCGGCAGATCCATCCCGCCGAGCGGCTGTTTCCACGGAGTTTAACCGCTTCGGCACCCACTATGCATTCCGCCCGGAGGAAGGCGCATTCCTTATTGGCGAGTTAGGCGTCGCCTTCAATCAACCGACCGACTCTGAAGCGCCGGGAAGCACCAAAGCAAAAGAGACGGTGCCGGTGAAGGCGCGTGGCTTGGCAGGACGCTACATGATTGGCGGGAGCTGGCACACCGACGAGTTCACGGACGTCCGCGATCTGGTGCTCAGCGACTCCGGTTCCGCCGCGGCCCCGGCCATAGTGGGTGAGAAGAAGGGCGACTGGAGCATCTATTGCGTGGCGGATCAGGAGATCTGGCGCGAGGCCGGTAGCGACACGGATGGTGTAGGGGTCTTTGCGCGCGCCGTTTTCACTCCCGAAGGTCGGAATCTGATCCAGTGCTCGGCGGAAGCTGGGGCGGTTTACCGCGGACTGCTGCAGAGCGAGGGCCGCGACGCTCTGGGGCTCGGTGTCGCCTGCTACTGCTTGAGCGAGAGGTATGCGGATGCAGTCCAGGAGACGCGGCGGGAGGGCCTTTCCACCAGTCGCGATCCGGACTACGAAGCGGTCGTCGAGCTTACCTATAGCTACCAGATTGCGGCATGGTGGAGCATTCAGCCGGATCTGCAGTGGATCATCCATCCAGGCGGCAGCGCGGAGATCGACAATGCGCTTGTGGTCGGCCTGCGCAGCTCGATTGCTTTCTAGGACCGCACCATGGCTCCTGAACACCACCTCAGGCGGCTGGAGTGCGTCCGCTGGCCATGCGAGCTCGTTTCCCGTGTTGCCGCCATCTGACTCACACAACATGATCACCCGCGCATGAAATCCCGTTATCTCGTCGTCGGAGCAGGCTTCGGAGGGGCGGTCACCGCCCGCGCGCTGGCGCAGAACCTCGGCGCTTCGGTGCTCGTGATCGATGAGCGCTCCCACACGGCGGGGAATTGCCACACGGAGCGGGATCCCGCGACGAATGTGATGGTGCACCGCTACGGTCCACACATCTTCCATACGAGCCGGCAGGATGTTTGGGATTACGTGCGCTCATTTGCCGACTTCGGGCCATACACAAATCGGGTGAAGGCGCACACCCCACGCGGGGTCTACGGATTGCCGCTGAATTTGCTTACGATCAACCAGTTCTTCGGGCGCTCGTTTCGGCCGCGCGAGGCGGCGGCTTTTCTCGAGTCACTCGGTGACAAGAGCATCAAAGATCCGCAAAATTTCGAGGAGCAGGCGCTGCGTTTTATTGGCCGGGAGCTGTATGAAAATTTCTTTTACGGCTACACGAAAAAGCAGTGGGGCTGTGAACCGACCGATCTTCCGGCGTCGATCCTGAAGCGGCTGCCCGTGCGCTTTAACTACGACGACAACTACTACGGCAGCATCTTTCAAGGAATCCCGCGCGATGGCTACACGGCACTGATCGACCGAATTCTCGATTACGAGGGCATCGAGGTAAAAGTCTCCACACGTTTCACTCGCGAGATGAAAGACGAGTTCGCGCACGTCTTTTTCACCGGTCCGATCGACGCGTACTTCGGGTTTGCCCATGGACGTCTCGGCTACCGGACGGTCTTTTGGGATCAGCAGGAGGAAACGGGCGACTTCCTGGGGAATGCGGTGATCAACTACACCGGTAGCGACGTGCCCTACACGCGCATCCATGAGCACAAGCACTTTGCGCCCTGGGAGCAGCACGAGAAGACGCTGGTCTTCACCGAATACAGCAAGGCGACGGAAGGGAATGACATCCCATACTACCCGATACGGCTGGAGCGGGATAAAGCGATGCTCGCACAGTACGCCCAGGCAGCAGGCAGTGAAGAGGGCGTTTCGTTCCTGGGCCGACTAGCGACCTACCGCTACCTTGATATGCACCAGGTGATCGGAGAGTCGCTCGACTTTTCGGCGGAGTTCTGCAGCGCAACGACGAGCGGAAAAGATACGCGCGCCGGCTTCTCAAACGTCGAGAAGCTGGCGCCCGCCTAAAGAACCACCGCGAAGGAATTCCTTCTTTGGAAGCCGGAAAGCAGGAAATGGGATCCAACTTTCGCCCGTCCATCCGTCCGGCCTCCATTCCTGTTTATCTCGGTGGGGTGTGAGGAGCGTAGTCAGCGGAATGCGAGGATTCGCTCCACGTATTTGGCAAGTAGATCGAACTCGAGATTGACCCTCTCACCAGCTCGCCGGGTACGGAGATTGGTGACCGCGGCAGTGTGAGGAATGATCCAGACGACGAAACTCGCCTCGTGCACTTCCGCCACCGTGAGGCTGATGCCGTCGATGGCGATGGAGCCCTTGAAGGCGACGTAGCGGGCAGACTCCGGCGGCAGTGCTATCTCCAGCCTTCGGTCCGCACCTACTTCATCGAACGCGAGCACTTCTGCCGTACCATCGATGTGGCCTTGGACGAAATGTCCGCCGAGGCGCGCGTGCGCGGCGAGTGCACGCTCAAGATTCACCGGGGCTCCCGCAGAGAGGCTGCCGAGATTCGTTCGAGCCAGCGTCTCCGCGAGCAAGTCAAACCGGAGAGCGCCCGCTGATCGAGCGGTGACCGTTAGGCAGCAGCCATTAATCGCGATGCTGTCGCCAATCTGGGCGTCGGCGCCAACGCTCGGCGCGAGGATGTGGAGCTGCGCACCAGCCTCATTACGGTTAAGCGCCTGGACTTCGCCAGTTTCTTCAACGAGACCGGTGAACATTCGCGGTTTTTAGAAAGTGAAGTCGTGGCGTACGCTGAAAGAGCCGCTTCTCTCGAAGCGGCTCAAACAATCGATCACCCTTCACCTGCAGCCCGGCGGATTGCGCAGTGCGGCAGAAGAGGATGGATCGTCGGAAAGCGGGATCCTTAGAGCTTGGATTCGAATTCCACCAAGCGCTGCAGGGCCTCGAGGAAATCGCGGAAAGCAGCCGCAGGAAGCATGATCGTGTCGCGACGACCGCCTACGTCTTCAGTGATTTTCAAGAACCGCCCACGTTGATTCTCCTTCAGGTCGAGAAAGAAGAGTTTCCGCTCAATCGCTACTTTTTCGGAAGCGATTGGGTCTGAGCCCATTCTCTCCCCTGGATTCTGATTCATCATATACAATCGATTACTGAGTTTGCTACCAAGGCCAACGAGGCCCGGCGGACAAGGGGGTTTATCCTATGACCATTCTACGGCGAAGCAATACACAAAGATGCAGAATTGTTAATTTCCTAGATTGTCCACACATGGATCACCGTAATCCTACGGAAATCCGGACGCGGTCCATCGTGCGACGGGCGACCTCGGCAGCTTTGCTCGCGCCTTCCTGCAGAACGCGCTCGATGTAGCCGGGATCAGCAGCGAGTTCCGCCCGCCGTTGGCGCATCGGCGCAAAATATTCCCACAGGCTGCCGAAGAGCCGCTTTTTGAAATCACCGTAGCCCGTCCCGCCAGCGAGGAAGTCCTGTTCCATCTGGGCGACGTCTGTTTCGGAAGCCACGAGCTTATAGAGACTGACGATTGCTGAGCCCTCGGGATTCTTCGCCGCTTCGACTGGCGTGGAGTCCGTGACGATGCTCATGATCTTTTTGCGCATCGCTTTCTCCTCCTCAAAAAGGCCGACCGTGTTCCCGTAGCTCTTGCTCATTTTCTGACCGTCCAGCCCAGGAATTGTCGCCACGGTTTGCAGAATACTCGCTTCCGGAACGACAAACACGTCGCCGTAGAGCGAGTTCATCTTCTGTGCGAGGTCACGGGTGACTTCCACGTGCTGCTTTTGGTCGCGCCCAACTGGGACGACGTTGCTATCGTAGATGAGGATGTCGGCGGCCATCAGCACCGGATAGGCGAAGAGCCCGTGATTTGGCACCTTGTCCTTGGCGACATGATCTTTGTAGGCGTGGCAATTCTCCAACATCGGCATCGGCGCGACGCAACTCAGGATCCACGAGAGTTCCGTTACCTCGGGCACATCGGATTGGCGGAAGAGCACCGCCTTTGCTGGATTGAGCCCGCACGCCAGGAAATCGAGCGCCACGCCGCGGGTGTATTCCCGGAGCGCCTTCGGATCGCGCACACTGGTCAGCGCGTGGTAGTCCGCAATAAAGTAAAACGCTTCGCCTTTCTCCTGCCAGTCGATAGCAGGACGCATCATGCCAAAGTAATTGCCGAGGTGCGGCTGGCCTGTGGGTTTGATGCCGGAAAGAATGCGCGGTGTGGCCATGGAATGAGGACGCGCACCTTCCGGGACGGCAAAGCGGCTTGTCAAGGAGCGGACCTGACGTGCCTGCACGTTGAATGGCAGCGGATCGGCATTGGCGTGACGAAGCGCGAATGCTTCACTCCAGGGAATACCACACGCGCTGCCTGCATCCGGCACGCGTAAACCCTACCGCAATGCGCTGGTCCTTCCAACTCGCCCGAATAGCGGGCATCGACGTCAAGATTCACGCGACGTTCTTCCTCCTGCTCGCATGGTTCGGCTATGTCCACTATCGAGCTGGCGGAGCGTCAGCAGCGGTCATGGGCGTGGTGTTTGTCTGTCTCGTGTTCGTTTGCGTGCTCCTGCATGAATTCGGACACGCATTGGCAGCGCGGCGTTATGGGATCAAGACCCCGGATATCACCCTGCTCCCGATCGGTGGGGTGGCCCGCCTGGAGAAGATGCCCGACAATCCTTTTCAGGAAGTAGTCGTCGCACTGGCAGGGCCAGCTGTGAACGTCGTCATAGCATTTCTCCTCTGGGCCGTGCTCGGGCTCGCCGGCAACATGCCCGACTTGATGATGCTCCAGGAAGCGCACATCCCGCTCCCGGTGAAGCTCCTCTTCGTGAATATCACGCTGGTGATCTTCAATCTCATCCCCGCCTTCCCGATGGACGGCGGACGAATCCTGCGCGCGCTTCTGGCGATGCGGATGGATTACGCCCGCGCCACTCACATCGCTGCGACCACCGGTCAGGTGATCGCCGTGGGCTTCCTTTTCGTCGGCCTCACCGGCAATCCGATGTTCATCCTCATCGCTGTCTTCGTCTTCTTCGGGGCGCAAAATGAGGCGGCTTTTGCCGATCTGAAGAGCGCCTCGACCGGCATGCGGGTGGCCACGGCGATGGTTACACAGTATCAAGCCCTGCCGGTGAGCGCCACATGCAACGAGGCCGTCGAAGCGCTGCTCCGCACCTCCCAACACGATTTCCCGATCATCGACGAGGCGGATCAGGTCTGTGGGGTCCTGACACGCGACGATCTGATCGTGGCGCTTCGGAAGTCCGGCCCCGAAACACCCGTCGCCGATGTGATGCGTGTCGATGTGCCGTCAGTGCATTACGCGATGCACTTCGATCGCGCGTTCGCGGTCATGCAGGAGTCCGGTTCGCCGGCGCTTCCGGTGCTCGACTCCGCCGGACGTTTGATTGGCCTCTTTACCACCGAGAACGTCGGCGAACTCATGATGGTCAAGTCCGCTCTGGATAAGAACCGCCGTGGTGGTCCGCACCGACTCGCGTTGCCGCCGCCGTTGCCCACGCGCTGAACTCGTTCTGCCGCCTCGGAAACATTCAATGAACAGGAAAGCTTGAGCCGGCCTCCTCATCCGTATTCCCTGCCTCCGTTAACGCTATAGCTTGCGCCCTCTTTCCTCATGACTCCCGAAAATTACTGGTGGATCGGCTTCAATTCCTTCGTCTTCGTGATGCTGGTCCTGGACCTAGCGGTCTTCCACCGCAAAGCCCACGCCGTCGGGATGAAGGAAGCGCTCGGCTGGAGCGCCTTTTGGATCAGTCTTGCCCTCATCTTTAATCTCGGGATCTTTCTCGGCTGGTTCGGCCCCTACACCCCGGACACGCGGCAAAAGGCGGCCCTGGAGTTCCTCACCGGCTACGTCGTCGAGCTGTCGCTGAGCGTCGACAACGTCTTCGTCTTCGCCTTGCTGTTTAATTACTTTGCCGTCCCGCCGAACTACCGCCATCGCGTTCTGTTCTGGGGCATCCTCGGCGCCGTAGTCATGCGCGCGGGGCTGATTCTGGCGGGGATCGCGCTCATCGAACGCTTCCACTGGGTGATCTACATCTTCGGCCTCATCCTGATCATCAGCGGCATCAAGATGTGGATGGCAAAAGGCCAGGAGATCGAGCCCGAGAACAATCCTGTGCTGAAGTTGGTCCGCCGGCTCTTCCCGGTTGCGGAGGGTGACCACGGACAGAAGTTTTTCGTCAAACAAGCCGGCCGCTGGGCCATCACGCCGCTCTTCGTCGTGCTGATTTTCATCGAGTGGAGCGACCTCGTTTTCGCCGTCGATTCCATCCCGGCCGTGCTCGGCGTGACCAAGGATCCATTCATCGCCTACACCTCCAACGTGATGGCGATCCTCGGGTTGCGGGCACTCTACTTCGCCCTGGCTGGTGTGATGGAGAAATTCCACCACCTGCATTACGGCCTCTCCGCCATCCTCGTCTATGTCGGCACCAAGATGCTCATCGCCGATTTCTTCCACGTTCCGACGTTCCTCTCCCTCGGAATCATTGTGACGATTCTTGTGCTCTCCGTCGTCGCCTCCATGATCTGGCCCGCCAAAGCGGGTGATATCTCGCCAGCGGCGGGCGTGATCGACCCGTTCGGCGGCGGAAAAAAGTCAGATGATTAGTGGTCTGTCACCTGTGGGTTGTGGGGCCTGGGCATCCCACCCTGCGGTCACCCTGAGCGGAGCGCCGCTTTGGGCGCGCAGTCAAAGAGTCGAGGCTTTGTGAGACAGAGCTAGGGAGGATGTGGGTGACGCGAGTGATACCGAAGAAGGTCTGGAGACACGCGCCACAGAGATGACGTCGTATCTGCGCCGTGCGAAGCCGCTGCTAAGCGCGCCGAGACCCTTCGCCTACGCTCCGCCTGCGCGCCCCTCCGACTACTTCAGATCCGGGGAAAACGTCGCCCCCGTTGCCAGCTTTAGATACTCCTCGCGCTTTTCAGGCGCAGCCTTGCAGATCGCAGCGACCTCAGAACTGTTCGTCTGGAAATCGATCAGCATCTTTGTTTCGGGATCCCGCAGACCGAAGATGAAGTATTTGTAAACCGCGCCGCCCACGTTTGTCTTATCGCGCCAGGAATCGTAAGTGACACTGCTCTGGGCAAGGTCGATCTGGCGCCGCTCACCATTCGCCGCCGGCGGAACCGGGACCGTCTCCGACGTGTGGACTTTCAGCAGCTCTTTGCGCCCGACGTATTTTGCCCGGGTATCCATCGTGATGATAAGCATCGTCGCTTCCGCCGCAGGAATCGGGTCCATCCGGCCGGCACCCTCGACGATGACACGCGGCGAGATCTCCATCTGTTTCGTGTAGGAGCTTGTGTCGACGCGGCGTTGCTGCGTGCCGACGAGCGCCTGCACCCTCAGCGGCGGGAATGGCGAGAACACTCCTTTGACCTTTGCGGCCTCGACGAGTTCCCGCCGGGACTCCTCAGTGAGCTGGCTGAGCTTGAGCGGAATCCGTTGTCCGCCGGCTTGGAAGACAACGTTGTCCGCGACAATGCGGACAACTTCACCGCTGACGCTCTTTCCAGCCTGGTCGGTCACCGTAATCGCGGACGCGGTATCCAGCGCCACACCAAGCCACAAAAGGATCAATATCTTTTTCATAAACAACTTCATCTACGTTCCACCAGTCCGGGAACTTAGAGAGAGGATTCTAAAAACCAAGCGTCCAGGCGATTGACCGCTCACAACGCTCCACCTCGTTCTCGCGCAACCTGGATGTTCTCAACGGCGGCCG
>DASVRY010000247.1:0-5017 GCA_036388395.1 Chthoniobacteraceae bacterium | reverse complement strand
CTGTCTCCGTCTGCGCCACGGTGTAGTAGGTAGGCCCGCCTTCGCTGCTTTCCGGCCCGTTGATCAACGCGGGCTGCACGGTGAGATCGAGATCCGGCGTGACGATCCGCACCCCATCAATCACGCAGACCAGCTCCACCTTCACGGTGGTCGCGCCTTTGCCAAGCATGTGGGCGCCGAGCCGGGTATCCGTGGCGTCGAGCAGCGCGGTGTAGGTCGTGGCGTTCTCCGCCTCGAAAGCCTCCGTAAAGGCGAGCACTGCGCGCGGCGTAGCATCGGTGCCGAGGGCGAGCTGGACACTGGAGACCACGCCTGGCGCGGCCGAGAAGGTGAGGCGCACCGGCACGTCGGCGCTAACCTTGATAGTGGTCGCTTGGGCGAGCCGGACGGTCTTGGAAACGAGATCAAAAACAAGGCGAATCATTTGGTTAGGAAAGTGAGAGCTGAAGAATGAGAGCTGTGAGGGTTAGCTAGTGCCGGCTTGTGCGAGACTTTCGCGGATTGCGTTGCGGGCA
Organism: Chthoniobacteraceae bacterium; assembly: GCA_036388395.1. GTDB lineage: Bacteria > Verrucomicrobiota > Verrucomicrobiia > Chthoniobacterales > Chthoniobacteraceae > DASVRY01. The sequence continues at coordinate 4,502 of DASVRY010000247.1, read as the reverse complement.
CCTTTCGCGGCGGCGGCCTCCATTTCCTCGACGGTCGGGAGTAAGGTGCGATCGCGCTTTTGCGTGACGCTGCGGACGAGGAGCCAGGCGGGTATTGAGGGATCGAGTGGCTTCTTCTCTTTGTCGCTGCCGCCTTTGCCGCTGCCTTTCTTGATCAGCACAAACTTGCTGAACTCCCCGACGCGCCGGCCGTAAGCCAGGGCATTGAGCGGGATCGTGAGATAGGGGCTGCCAGTGATCGTCACATCGCGCACCGCACGCGTGAGCACCGGGTGGCGCATGGCTAGTGTCGCCGTGGTTTCATCGACCGTGAGCGTCGACGACTGATCAAAGTTCTCGGCGAGGTTCGCGATGTAGCCAGTCTGCGAAGCGCCCAGGCGCTGAGCGGTGCGGTGGCGGGAGCCGGCAAGATCCGTGAGATGCCGCACGATGAGCGAGCGCACTTCCACACCCATCCCCTGGCTTACCGCCTGGCGGCCTTCCGGGCCGAGCACGTTGAGCGTGGTGCGCTGCTCGCGGGTGAGCTGCATGTTAAGGGCAACGGTGCTCACTAGTCGAGTTCCTCCAGTTGGCGCATTAGTTCGGCGCGGATTTCGGGCGAAAGGTTCTTCACCGCGTCACGGATCTGCTGCTGGCCGACCGCAAGTGTTCCGGTCGTCGGCACGGGGATCTCATCCGGCTGCACTAGCTGCAGGCGGATTGCTTCGGTGCGCTTAACGGGCCGCCAACCCATGCCAGATCGAAAGGCGAAGGGCGGAAAGGGATTGCGTAGTGTGTCGGTATAGCCGCCCTCGCCTTCACCTAATGCCTGCCAGATTGGAGAGTCTTTCCGTGCGATGAACCCAGCGTTGGCCACGCCGTCCCAGTCGACAGCTGCAGCCGCATCTGCCCACCGTTGCTCCCAAGCATTCGCTGGATCCGCGCTGATCACCCCGTGCACCACTTTCTTCCCACGCGGGATCTCACGAGAGAAGAGCCGCGCCAGCTCCCAGGCTGGATACTCGCGCAGCTCATAAGGGCGATTGCCGGCGAGCATGCGGCCGAAGTTCTGCGCCATGCGCACGTTGGTCTCGATCACTAGATCCAGCCGGCGTGTGCTGCTCAGATCCTGCAGCGAGCCCCGCTCGGCTGGCGGGATCGCGGCCATGTCGGCGGGAAAGCCAACTGCGGGATCGTAGCCGAGTTCGGCCAGCTTCTTAAGAAGGCGTAGGCGACCTGTCGCCTGGTTCATCGCGCCATTAAGGATGTGGACTACGACATGGCTCACCTCGCTGAGGTATTCGGCACTAGTAGTTCGTGCCGAGAAGATGGAACGATTCGCCAGGCCACGAGAAAGCCCGCGCAGTTCCGCACTGCCGAAGTCGGTCTCGAACACCGAACGGCCGCGCCATTGTTTCAGCGCATCGGTGACGAGGGTTTCACTAGCTAGCGGCGCGGCGGCATTGGCCGTAACCAGTGGCGTCTCTGGTATAGTGATCAACTGTCCACCGGCCACATCCTCCGAGTAGCCATCGAGAAGCGCGGCGCCGAGGCCGGTGATCAGCACCGCCGTGAGAGTGGACGCGCGGTTCACTTCGCGCAGGAGACCAGGCAGTAGGTGCTTCAGCCCGGCGAGTGCAGAAACCGTATCGGGCGCGTGAAGCGCTCCTGCCAGCGCGCTGGCGACTGGCTGCATGTCGCGCTGCCAGGCGGCGTCGGCTTCACTGACGAGCTGGCCCGCATCGCCTGCGGAATCATCGGCGCAGATGAGCGCCAGTGTCTGCCGCGCACGTGCGGCCGGCAGTTCGGCAGCCAGCAGGATCAGGGCGGCCATGTTCATTCGCTCAGATCCTCCGGTGCCTCTGAATTGGCGTAGCCTTTTCCAGGCGTGGCCTGGTTGCCCGGCAATGGCACAGGGTGCATGCGGCCGATCACCTTTGGCTCACTATTCCAGATGCCGGGATTCACCGGGCCGGCTGCGACGTCGGGACTATCGGCCGGCTCCACCTGCAGCTTGCGATCGAAGAGCCGCTCCAGCCGCTTCTCGTAGCTCTTCAGCTCGGCAGCTTCGCTCTCTTCCAGCTTGAGCCCGAGCCGCGCCATCAGCGCAAAGATGACTAGGCGCATCGCCAGCCGCTTCAGTGAGGTCGGGATCTTGGCAGAGTCAGTGTCCAGGCGATTACCTGCGCGCACCGCACTGCGCACCTCGGCGATGATATTGTCGATCGCCTCCTGCACTGGATCCACGTCGCCCGTCGCGATGGTCTGGGCGCTATCAACGACGCTTCCGTGAGTGGAAGCCTTAAGGTCGTCGATAGTGATGGTGGTCCAGGCGGCCATAGCGTGCGAGCGAGCGGATTAAGAGTTCGCGGCGCGGTATTCCGGTGGAATCGATTCGATGATCAGCACGAGCGCGCGAAGGAAAGCCGCTCGCGCTTCAATGCCTTCGCGAAGGGTCTCATTGTATTGCCAGCCTCGACCTTGCGGGCCGTCGCGTTCCTCGCGTTCCGCTGCCGCGAGTTGCTCCCGGAGCCATTCCTGGCTGGTTTGATCATCGAGCGCGTCCATCGCCTCATCGAGCTTCTCCGCCTTCTCGCGACGCGCCCGCTGCTCCGCTTGGCGCGCTTCAGCTTCCTCGACGGCCGCTCGTTCCGTGGCAGCCTTTTCTTCTGCGGCTTTATCTGCAGCCGCCTGGTCTGCGGCAGCTTTGTCCGCAGCTGCTTTCTCGGCTGCTGCTTTCTCTTCTGCAGCCTTGTCAGCATCGGTGCTGTCGGTGCCCGACGTCTGTACACCTGCTATACTGCCAGATTCAGCACCAGGAGCAGCCGCGCTGGCATTGGCCGGCGCCGTGACGGTCGCGGTAGGAGGCGTTGGAGCCGAGTTCGTGGCTGGAGGTGGAGTGATCGGTTGGCGTTTCATGGTGTGGCTTTCTACCGGCACAACCCGCTGGCGCTTTCGCGCCAGCGGGTGAGTCGGTGGTTTTGCCCGAGTGCGCCTATTCCTTGTGCGTCTCCCGCTCGACCGTCTTCACCTCTGCGACGCCTGGACCCGCAGGCACTTCCTGCGTGGTCTCGGTGGTCGTGGTGACGGTCTTCTCCGGCTCTGGCGCTGGCTGTTCGCCGCCGACTTTGATGTTCACCTCGGCGCTGCCATTGCCGCTGCTGGCTTCATCCGGCCGACTGGCGAAGGCGAGAGCTGTGGTAGCGGCGAGGAGGCCGAGGATTCCGATGCTGTAACGTGGTTTCATAGATATAGTGTGTTTGGCTTTTCACTGGCTCGACCCGCTGGCCCTTGCGGGCTCAGCGGGTGAGTCGTTTCAGTGGGCTCAATCGTGCCCGTCGCGTGTTCCTTATGCGGAGGTGATCACCATGCCCGCGCGGCGCTCGCCGACTGCGGCACCGAGCATCACTTCCGGCCTCCACTCGGCATACATCCCCTGCAGGTCGACACGCTGGACGAGGGCCAGGCTCAACCCCATGCCTGGATCGGTGATCGTGCTCACGCTGCCTGGAGCAGCCACACCGAGCGCGGTGGTCACATCCATCGGCAGCCGGCTCTTCAGCGCGGCGGCGGATTTATGGTAGGCAAAGCCCGTGCGATTATTGCTCGTCGGGAAGTAGGGCGCCTTGCGCGGAGTGAAGCCGTTGATCTCTGGCAACTCTCCCTTCGTGAGGATCTCCGGCCGCTGCCAGGCGATGAAGTTCACGAGGTTCGGGTCGCTACGCAGGGCCTGCCAGTAGGCGGCGTTGAGCATCACGTTGCGATCGCTCGACGGAACTTCGTTGTTATCGAAGGCTGCACCGATATCGCCGAGGCTTCCCGCCGTGAATGCCGCTGCCGCTTTCACATAGGTCGGGTAGGTCGTCGGCACCTTGCCACTGCCGAGAGTGAACGTGAGGCCGGTATTCGTCGCGGTGGCCGCGTTGTTCAACGTCGCAGCAGTGCCGCTGGTGATTGCCACCACGAAGCTGCCTGTCGGGATGCCGGTGCCGCTGATGAGCTGGCCGGGATACATGCTCGCGGTGCTCGCGACGGTGATCGCCCGGCTGCCATTGGTCGTCGCGCCCGTGCCGACACTCGTTGCGGCATAGGCATTGTAGTTTGCCGGCGTGAAGAGCGCGGTGAGCTTGTTGACGAAGTAGCCGCCGATCGCATAGAGCGCCTGCCGGGAGGTCTCGGCGAAGAGGTTTCGAGCGGTGCTCGCGAGCGTGGTATTGCCGAAGACGATCGGCACGCCCACGTATTCATCGAGCGTGATCGGCACGTCCACGGTGCGTGCGGGGCTGGTCGTCGTCCAGCCAAGTGGCCGGCCAGCGGTATCAGTGGCAGTGCTGTAAGTCTGCACAGCTGGCGTGAGAACGATGCGCGTCACCTCCGTCTGCATGTAGAGGCCAGGCGCGTCGCTGAAGTCGGTGAAGACTGAGCTGAGGATCGGATACTCGTACTGCAGCAAGCTTAGTGTTTTCTGAAGCACGAGCGTGCCGCTGAGGAGGCCTGCCTGGTTGGCAGGGTCGGAGAAATCC
>DASVRY010000246.1:0-6988 GCA_036388395.1 Chthoniobacteraceae bacterium | reverse complement strand
TGGCCATGGAGGCGCTGGCCAGTCACTGGGATGGCTATAACTTCAACACTAATAACTACCGCGTGTATTTCGACTCGAAATCCGGCAAGGCCGCGTTCTTCGCTCACGGGATGGATCAGACATGGGGCCAGCCGAACTTCTCGCTGCTGCGGGATCCGAAATCACTCGTCGGCAACGCCGTGCTCAGCAACCCGGCGTGGCGCACCTACTACCGCAAGGTGCAGGAGGAAATCTATAATCGCTTCATGAAGTCCAACGAATGGGACACCCGCCTGCTCCGCCAGGGCCGGAAGGTACAGGACGCGCTGGCGCGTTGGGACAGCCCAAAGGCTGGTCGGGACTTCATGACCAAGGTGGTTGAGTGCAGGGGACGGATGAAGGCGCGGATCGATGGTCTAAAAGATCAGTTCCCGCGCACCTTCGACTCGAATGCCAATGTGATGAACGTCGGCACCAAAGGCTGGCACAGTGATGGTGTCGGGAGCATGGCGGAGATCGCCGAAGCTGGCCAAAAAGCTTATCACATCAAGATCGAAGATACGGGCGTCGGCTCCTGGCGTTGCGGCGGCATTCTCGCCGCGGGTAAATATCGTCTCCAGGCCAAGGTAAAGGTGAGTGGAGTGGAGAAGGGCACCGACAGCTCCGGTGAAGGTGCGGGCATCCGCGTGAGTGGGGCGACGCGCACCGGCAAGAACGGCCTGACGGGCAGCGCGGACTGGCAGCAGATCAGCTTCGACTTTGATGCACCGGGCGGAGAGGTCGTGCTAATCGCTGAACTTAATGGCAGAGGCGACGCGTGGTTTGCCCGCAATAGCTTAAGCCTCGTGCGCGTGCGCTGAGCCCCGAATCAAAGCGCATTCCACTTGGCCGCGACCGCGGCTTTCATCCAATATTTCCATTATGCATCTCTCCGTCGCCCGAGCAGCTCTCCTCTTCTGCGCACTTGCGATTCCCGCACAAGCACAACAGCCGAAGCGCGAGCTCCGCGTCTACTTTGTCGGCAACAGCGTCACCGACACGGTGAACTACAACGCGCTGGGTGAACTCGCGAAGAGCCGCGGGCATAAGCAGATCCTCGGTCGGCACATGATTCCCGGCTCACCGCTCTTCCTGCTATGGGAAGCGTCGGAGAAGAAGAACGGGTTCACCGAGCCGCCGTTTGGGTATTCGCACGAGGCACTTGCAAATCATCAATGGGATGCAGTGACGCTGCAGCCTTTCGATCGGATGCTGGCCCACAAGAATGAGCAAGGTGTGGACACCGAGGGTGACCTCGTGACCATCCAAAAATACATCGATCTTGCGCTGCCAAAAAGCCCGGAGGTGCAGTTCTACATCTACTCACGCTGGCCCCGCATCACCATCAACGGCAAGTCTGCGAAGTATGACAAAGACGCCTACCGCACCGATGTGAAGGGGATCCCTGTCGGCCCCGGTCCGGTCGACGATTTCACCGCAAGCTGGGAGCGAAAATACACCGGCGGCTGGGACGGCACGAACGAGACGCGTGACTACTTCGAGCAGGTCGTGCACGAGGTCCGCCGCGCCAATCCCGCGATGAAGAAGCCAGTAAAGATGATCCCGGTCGGCGACATCATGAACGAGCTGCACCAGCGGATGAAAGCGGGCGAGGTGCCGGGCTACAGCAGCATCTTCCAGCTATATAAAGACGGCATTCACCTGAACGAAGCGGGCTCCTATCTAGTCGGTTGCGCATTCTTCGCGGCGCTCTATGGCGAGTCGCCGGTTGGTCTTCCTGCAGAGCCCTATAAGGTCACAGACGCAAAGCTCGCAGAGATCATCCAACAGACCGTCTGGAAAGTAGTTAGCCAGCACCCGCTCACCGGTCTGGCGAAGTAGACACCCGGAGTTCCTGCAGGATAAATTAGGAAGGCAGAAGGCAGGAACGGATCGGGGAAGCCGTGTGAGTGGGAGGAGGTCCGCGGATGCAGTCATCCTGAGCGAAGTTGAAGGACCCCGCCGCATCACCGGCAGGCATTCTTGGCAACCGCTTGCAAATGAATACCAGTCCGGCAAGCGACGGGGTTCTTCGACTGCGCTCCAGTCGCTGAAGCTCCCTCCACTCCGCTCAGAATGACTCCGAGTTGGGGGGAATCCCGCTGGGTGGAACTTTAGATCTGCTCTCTCCACCACCGCCTCTCCGCAGGATGTTAACTAGACTAAAAGCGAAACCCCTTCGAATCTTGTTTCCTGATCCCGCTCGCCAGCAGCTCCTATCCTTAGATCAGATCGTCGTCGGCAAGCAACGGAAGGAGACGTAATATTTCTTCGTCCATCATTCCTGCCTTCCTGCCTTCCAAATTAGCCCTTCCGGACTTTACCAGTTGCGCAGGTTACTGCTCCGGTCTGGATCGTATTTCTGACCCGCGTGCGGCTTGGCTCGCACTTCCTTTTGCTGCTGATTCTTCTTCAGCTTCGCAAGCATCGACTCGAAGCTCTCCTCGCCGTCCTTCGGCTTGTCGCTCTTTTGGGGCTGCTGCTTCTCTGCGTTCTTCCCGAGTTGCTCGCGAAGGCGCGCGAGATCCTCCTGCACCTCCTGTTGGCCTTCCTTAGCCTTCGCGTTTTCAGGCGAAAGCTGCTCCGCCTTTTCAAAGCTAACGGCCGCCTTTTCCAGATGCGCCACGGCGCTATCCAGCGACTGCGGTTCAGCCTTCTGGGCCTCGCCCTGCTCCTTCTCTCCCAGCGCGACGAGCAGCTCCGGCAGCTTCGCCTGCACTGCATCGATGCGCGGCTGGATCGCTTCGTTCTCGGGCGCGGCCGACTTTGCCTGCTCGAAGTGTTCCAGCGCAGTGAGCAGCTTCTCGGCGGCTTGTGAGGGATTCTGCTCGGCCTGCTTGGTGCCTTGCTCAGCCAGCTTGTCGCCTTGATCGAGATGCAGCTTCTCCAATGATTTCTGTACCTCTTTCTCGCCCTGCTGCGCGTCTGCGTGCTCCGGCTTCATCGCGAGCGCTTCCTGGAAATTCTGCAACGCTTCCTCGTATTTCTCCGCAGCCTGCTGCGGTTGATTCTGCGCCTGTTGATCCGCTTCTTTTTGCTGCTGGCGCGCGGCTTTGTTGAACATCCCCGCGAGCTTTTGCTCCACGCGCTCTTCGCCTTGTTTTGCGCTCTCGCGTTCTGGCGCGAGGATCTGCGCCTGCTGGAAATCCGCGAGCGCGGTCTGGAGTTGCTCCTGCACCTGTTGCCTCTCAGAAGCGTTGTTCGTGCTTCGCTGGTCGGCCTTTTTTTCCGTCTCCGCGGCCTTCTTTTCGAAGCGTTCCGCGAGCGCCTGCTCGATCTCTTTCCGCGCCTCCTGGTGCTCTTTGCTTTCGCGATTCAAAGCCTGCGCCTGCTCCTGATATGTCAGCGCGGCCTGCAGCTTCTCAATCGCGCGTTCGTCGGAGTTTTCCTTCTTCGCCTCCTGTGCGAGGCGTTGCGCGAGCTGCGCGTAAACCCGCTCGAGCTGCTTCTCCACGACCTTCAGATTGTGCGTGGCGTCTTTGTTTTTCTTGTTGAAAGCAATCGCCACGCGATACGCCTCTCGGCTCTGCTCAAGCCCGCTGATCGCCGCATCCGGCTCCTTCTCCACGGCGGCTTGCACTGTGCGATACGACACGTTTCCAATCTGCAGCCAGACCTGTTCGCGGAGCGCATCGGGCAGCTCCGTGGCGGCGAGTTGCTGCCACACTTCATTCGCCTTCGGGAAATCCTTCGCCGCATACGCCGCGACCCCGCTGTTGTAGAGCAGCCACGGATCCTGCGGCCGCGTCTTCAGCCGCTCCTGGAGGAGCTCGGCGACGCGGGCGGGTTCGTTCTTCTTCAAAAGCGCCCGCTCTTCCTGCAGCTCGGCACTGGCGGTGACGGCGGCTACTTGGAGCGCGAGGAGCAAATGCGTTTTCATGGTTTAGGGGAGAGGGATGGCGCAACCGACTTCACAGTGCCGCGCGGCTGCGGCTTCTGCTGACGTCGTTCATTGACGAGCATTTCGGCGAGGAGGAGCGCAAGCGCAAGCGTGAGCGGCCACTGAAAATACTCGCCCTTATCCTTCGAGGCTCTAGTGACCGTGCCTTTTGCCAGCGGTTGCAGGCCGCGGTTGTAAGCCGAAAGAAGTCCAGCGCCTTCGGTACCGAGCGGTTCGTAAAAGCCGCGTCCGCTGGCAGCGATCTGCTGCAAGGCGCGCTCGTTCAAGCGCGTGAGCACGTCGCGGCCAAACTCATTCTTCGCGAACTTCGCCGCGCCGCCGCCTTGTTTCGCATCGGGAATCCGGCCGCCCATGGCACTGCCGACACCAACAGTAAAGATGGTCATCCCCTTCTGCGCGGCCTCGCGTGCCGCGATCACCGCATCGCCCTGCAGCTCTTCACCATCGGTCAGCAAGACGAGCGCTTTGGTCTCGTATTTCCCACTCTCCAGCGTCTTCTGCGCGAGTCGGATAGCCGCAGCGATGTCGCTGCCCGGCTTCGCGATCGAGTTCGTATCAAGCGCGGCAAGATTCCTCCGCACCGCCTCGTAATCCTGCGTGATTGGCGCCGCGACAAACGCATCGCCCGCAAAGGCGATCAGCCCTACGCGATCACCGGCAACCCGCTCCAGCACACGATTAAGCGCCTGCTTCGACATCTCGAGGCGTTGCTTCGATTCCTGATCCTCCGCGAGCATGCTGCGCGAAAGATCGAGCGCGATGAAGAAGTCCACCGAGCTGCGTTCCACTTCCATATCGCGGAAGCCAAACTGCGGCCGCGCCAAGGCCATGAGGAGAAACGCCAACGTGCCGAGGAAGAGCACCGCCTTGACCCGCCGCTTCCGGAAGTCGACCGAGCGGATGAGCTGTTCGCGGAGCCGCGGCGCGACGAGGCCGGCGAGTCCGGCGCGTGTGCGGCGTGCGCCATAGATCAGCAGCGCGATTGCGAGTGGAAGCACGGCGCAGAGCGCCCAGAGCCAGAGTGGAGTGTGCAAGGTCATGGGAGGCGCCTCCAGATGGTTTGCGCGAGCACCAGCTCGAGCAGGAGCAGCGCCAGCGCCGCCGTGGCCGGCCAGCTCATTAGCTCGCGCCACGTTTTCTGTTTCGTCTCTTTAAAGGCTGCTTTTTCGAGCTGATCGATCTGCCGGTAAACCGCGCGCAGCCCCGCCACATCGGAGACCTTGAAGTATTGACCACCGGTGGCGCGCGCCACTTCACTGAAGAGCTTGCCGCTCGCGGTGACCTGCTGGATCGCGGAGAAGTCCGTGATCTGGATGATGTGATTTTTGATCGCCAACGGCGCGAGCGTCTTCGCCACGACATCTGGCGGGGGACCTTCATTCACCTGATCTGCGTCGGTGACGGTGATAATCACTTTGCTCTGCTCCTTCGCCGGCAAAAGCGCCTCGCCCGCAATGAGCATCCCGGAGCCGGGCGCGGTGCCTTGCCCTGCTTCCTCCGCGGCGAGCTGCGTGAGCAGCCATTGATGATCGAGCGTGAGCGGGCTCACGAGATTTGCGCCGCGATCAAAGCGCACGATGCCGATGCGATCATTCTCCCGCGCCTGGATGAACTCGGAGACGACTTTCTTCATCGCGTCGATGCGACTCACGCGTCGCGTCTCCAGCATGAAATCCTTCGCCTTCATCGTGCTCGAGAAATCCAGCAGGAGCATGATGTTGATGCCTGTCGATTCACGATCGGCGAGACCACGCTCTACCTGCGGACGGGCCAGCGCGATGATGAGCAGCGCCAGCGCGAGGTAGCGCGAGGCGCGGAGGAGCCGGCCCGGCCGGAAACGCGACTGGCGGCTCGCCGCCTGGAGCAGCTTGTTCGACGAAAACCGCACCGCGGCAACGGGCGCAAATCGTCCGCGCAGCCACGCCCACACCGGGATGAGGAGGAGCAGGCAGAGCAGCCATGGCGCAAAGAAGCGGAAGCTCTCAAGCGGAGGAAGCGGGTTCATGGTGCGACCTCCTCGGGAGCTGGTGGCGCGGTCTGCACGAAGTTCACCGCCGCGGAGTGGAGTTGCTCGAGCTCCGCGCGATTGGCGGAAGTGCGGGCAAATTTCAGCAGATCGCAGCACCGCAAAAACTCAGCGAGACTCGCCCGCTGCTCGCTGCTGAGCTTCGGCGACTGCTGCGCTTCGAGAAGGAATTCATCTGTCGCGCGACGTGGCGCTTGCAGGCCGAAGCCATCTTCCAGGTAGCGCCGGATAATGCTCGAGCTATCAATTGCATACGGGCGGGATTGCTCCTGCTCGACCATCGCGAAGAGCTTCTGCAAGGCCGCGAGCGCATCCGCGTGGGCGGTGCGGATCGCGTGAGCCTGGAGGCGCGCCGCCCGACCGCGCTGAAAGTGCCGGAGCACGAAGAGCAGCAGCACGAGCACAGCGAGGGCGGCGGCGACGAGCCACCAGTTGACCTGCCACGGTTCCGGCGGCTCCAGCAGCCGGAGATCGTCGATGAGCTGATCCGGCGGGTTCATGGGTGAAGCCTCCGGAGACGCATGGCGAAGAATTGCATCAGCGCCTGCAAATATGGCTGGTCAGTTTCCACCTCGATCGTGTCGAGGCCGGTACTGCGGAAGAGCCGGCGCATGACCTTCAGCCGCTCGGTCGCTGCTTCAGCGAAGGCGGCGCGCACTTTTGGGCTGCCCGTGTTCACCTCCACGACTTCACCTGTTTCGGCGTCTTCAAAAGTCACCCAGCCACGGTTCGGTAGCTCACGCTCGGTGGCGTCGATGATCGGCACCGCGATCAGGTCGTGCTTGCGGCTGCTGATTCGCAGCGCGCGCTCGTAGCCTTCATCCATGAAGTCCGAAATGACGAAGAGCACGGCGCGGCGTGAGAGCGCGCGGTTGATGTGTTGCAGCGCGGTCGTGAGATTCGTGCCGGCGCTAGTTGGCTGATAGGAAAGCACTTCGCTGATCAGGCGCAGTACGTGCAGACGGCCTTTTCCGGGACGGATGTATTTCTCAGCGCCGTCGGTGAAGAGCAGCAGGCCGACTTTGTCGTTATTGCGGATCGCG
>DASVRY010000245.1:0-3492 GCA_036388395.1 Chthoniobacteraceae bacterium | reverse complement strand
GTTGCCCGCTATAGACGCGGCAAAATGCGCCGGGCCCGAGCGGACGCCCGCGCACGACGATTCCCTTCGAGCTCTGGTTCTTGAGCAGAATCAGGTCGTGATAACGAAAGGCGACGAGCCGCTCCGCACCCGTAAGCCCCTTGAGCACGACGTCAGCCTTGCCATTGTGACCAAAGGCAAGCGACTCGAGCGGCGACTGCCCCTGCTGATACACGGACTTGTCGGAATCCTCGGAAGCATTCAGCTGGTAGACGATATCGATCGCCTGCGCCGCCATCCCGAGCTGCGCCATGAAGCCGTAGTAGGCGATGACTTCCTTCTGATCCATGCCCGCTTTCGAGATCAGATCGTAAAGCTGCACGCCGAGCATGATCTTCCGCTCGGTGGTCAGCTCGTCGCCAAGCTTCAAAGCCATGGCGTTGAGGTCCTGCTGCTCGTTTAGCGCCTGGCGGAAAAGCTTCCGGAGCTCCGAGTAGACGGCCTCGGGATAGTCGTAGCGCAGAAAGCCGAGCGACGAATCGATTTCCTCCTCGAGGACTTCGCCGCCAGTCTTCGAGAAGGCCGCAAGCACCTGGATGAGCAGCGGTAGAAGGTTCGGGCTCTCGGTGACGGTGCGCGGCTTGCGCAGGATCCGACGCTCGATGTTCTCCGCGGCGCGCCGGCCTCTTTGCACGAGCGATTGCGCCGTCTGCAGAGTCTTGCGGACTTGTTCGTTGAGGCCTTGTGAGAGTTTGGGCATTCAGGGAAGCCGCGCCGGAGCGCGCCGGGGATGTTTGGGCAGTCGGAAGAGTAGCATCGCCTCCGTAGCTTTGTCGAATGGCGCGAGCTACTGGTCCTGCCGCTTTCGTTTACCAGCAGGCTTTGCACCAGCGCGTGCGGCTGCATCAATCGCCTTCTCTGCCCAGATCCGGAGCTCCACGCCGCTGTCGAGGGCTCCTGCGGGTGGTTGAAAATAGGAAGTAGCAAGGGGCTTCCCGCTCTTCTCAAACGTGAACGGCGGGAGACCGCGAAGCACGAAGTCTGGCCTGCTTATGTCGTCCGTCTTCAGGTAGAGTGACTCGTTGGAAACAAGCGCGAACATTCGGTCTGCTCGATAGATTCCCCATCCGCCGAACATCCGGCGACACCGCACATCGCTGAGTGGCTCGAGTAGTTCGAGGATGTAATCCACAAATTCAGTGCGAGACGGCATACGGGCGGATCTGGTGGAGTCCTGGCACGCTGCAAAGATCTCCGGCGCGCGTGGTCACCGCAATGTCCGAGGTGCTGTCCATTCGCGGCAAGTTGCAGAGAGTTTCTACAGCAGCGTAGACAAATCGCCGCGTGGGCGGCGTCTTTGCTGGACCGCATGCCCACTCTCGACGAACTCGCCAGGCTCTACGACGCTCATGCGCAGGCGCTGTTTGGGTTTTTGCTGAACTTCACCGGAAGTGAAGCCGACACGCGGGACCTGCTGCAGGAGGTCTTTGTGCGTCTCGCGCAGCGGCCCGGGTTGCTCGATGGCGTGGAGAGCGAGCGTGGATTTCTCGTTCGCCTCGCGCACCACCTCGCAATCGATGGCGTGCGGCGCCGCTCCACACGTGAACGGAAGCACGCTGCCTTTGGCGACGTTCAGATGGCAGTGAACTCCGAACCTGCAGATGCTGATGGTGCCGTGATTGGAGATGCGCTGGAGCAGGCGCTGCAAGGGCTCCCAGCTGAACAGCGCGCGGTGGTGCATCTGAAGCTCTGGGGCGGCATGACTTTCGAGGAAGTCGCCAAGTGTCTCGAACTCTCCCCGAACACCGCTGCCAGCCGTTATCGCTACGGGATAGACAAACTCCGGGACCAGCTGCGTCCCCTTTACAACGAGATCCAATGATGCACTCCCACGATTTCGAGGCTGAACTACAACGCCGCCCGCAACGGCAGCTCCCGCCGGAATGGCGCAGGGAGATCCTCCACGCGGCCGCCACTGCACATGCTGAAGCCACTCGTGGGCTTGCTGCGTCTTTCGACGTCGCTGAACAGGATCCTCTCTCGCCCCAATGTCATCCTGAGCGAAGCGCAGGCGGAAAGGCGGGCGAAGTGCAGCCGAAGGACCCCGTCGGGCTTGCCAACGGCTCGTCCCATGAAGGAAGCACCACGTCCGCACCTGCGGCGGCATTTCTCCAGATCTTCCGCCCGGCCCCTGGACATGACTTCGAAAGCGGCGCTCCGCTCCCGACGAACAAATGGGAAGATAAGCGAGCCTCAACTCCGCCACAGGATCGCCAGTGGAAGATCACCCCTGCGATGTGGCGATGGGGAAGCCTCGCGGCAGTTTGGATGCTGATCGGGCTGCTGAACCTCTCCGCTCCCGTCACAGAATCGCAGACCGTGCAAGCGACGGCACCCGCGCCGGATTGGGAGAAACAGTGGAACGAACAGCGCCGCATGCTGGCGGATCTCCTTCAGCAGCCCGATGTCGCGCCGGCAGAGCCGCCGCGACGTGAAATTCCGTTCCCGCGTCCGCGTTCTGGTGCCCGCCCGTCCAAGCTCCCCGTCAATCGCCTCGTTTAGCTATCTGCTTCCCATGGAACTTTCTTCTCACACAACACCACTCGATCCTTTGTCACCCACACCGAAGGCTCAACCGTCGCGAGGTATTCGTTGGCTGAAAAGAATCGGTTGGGCAGCCGTCTGGGTCGTTACGCTGGTCTCCCTCGCAATCGCCTACGAGAATTGGCGCGGTCGTCAGGCTTGGGCCGCTTACGTTGCCGAAGCGGGCGCGAGAGGCGAGCGGTTGGACCTTCCATCGATTGTGCCACCAGCCATTCCAGACGAGGAAAACTTCGCTGCTGCTCCAATTTTCCGGCCGCTCTTCGACGTTAAAATCGAAGAGGTGGTGGAGAATGGGAAGCCTCAGCAGGGGGCGCGGGCAAGCGATCCTGAAGGTCTTGCAACGCTGAAAAAAATCCGAGCGATCCCGGAAGGGGCGAGGAAGCCGAAAGGTTCGTGGCGAGACGGAAAGTCCATCGATCTCACCGACGTGCAGGCGATATATCGGAGCCAGCCGGAATTTGCGAAGTCTGCTCCAGATACAAAGCCAGCGGACGCTGTTATCGTGGCACTTTCCAAGTTCGATCGAGAGATGGAAGCGATGCGCGGCGCCAGCATGCGTCCTCGAGCGAGGTTTCCATTGGAGTACGAGAAGCACTTGGGGATGAACCTGCCGCATGTGCAGGTGCTTCAGTCTTTCGCCGAGGTGGCGCGACTCCGCGCCGTGGCTTGCCTGGCGCGCGGCGAGAGTAACGAGGCATTTCGCGAGACTCAGTTTCTCCTGCGGCTAGCCGACTCCTTGAAAGATGAACCGGTGATCATCTCCTTGCTGGTTAGATATGCGCTTATTGAAACGGCTTTCCAGCCACTTTGGGAGGGCCTGGTGCGTCATCAGTGGACGGAGGAGCAGTTGGCGGCCTTCGGGACACAACTTGCCCCGGTGAATCTGTTGGGGCACTACCAACTCGCCTT
>DASVRY010000244.1:0-2976 GCA_036388395.1 Chthoniobacteraceae bacterium | reverse complement strand
CTTCCAGCGTTCGCTCTCCTTGCGCTTCGTGCGGTCTTTCGCGGAGTAGCAGGCGACGAAGTCGTCCAGGTCGGCGCGCGTGAGCGGGTTCTCTTTGAGCGTGAAATGCTTGTTCGTCCGCAGGTCGTAGATCCAGAGCTTCGTCGTCCACGCCTGTTTGTCGGCGGCGGGTTTACGGTCGAAGAAGAGGACGTTCGCCTTCACGCCTTGCGCGTAGAAGATGCCGGTCGGCAGGCGCAGCAGGGTGTGGACATCGGCCTGCTTGAGCAGTTCGCGGCGGATCGTTTCGCCGGCGCCGCCTTCGAAGAGCACGTTGTCCGGCACCACCACGGCGGCGCGGCCGTGCTGCTTGAGGATGGTGAAGACGTGCTGGAGGAAGTTGAGCTGCTTGTTCGAGGTCGTGGCCCAGAAGTCGTCGCGGTTGATCGTGAGGCTCTCTTTGCTCGTCTCGCCCGCGTCGTTGACGATCGTCACGCTGCTCTTCTTGCCGAAGGGCGGGTTCGTCAGCACCATCTCGTATTCGCCGTGCTTGGCGGCGAGCCCGTCCTTCACCTGCACGGGAATGGGCGCTTCCTTCCCGTCTTGTGCTGTCGCGCCGATGCCGTGGAGCAGGAGATTCATCGAGCAAAGCCGCGCGACGCTGTCCACCAGCTCCACGCCGCGAAGTTGCTCGGTGTTGAGGAAACGCAGCTGCGCCTTGTCGAGCTTGTGGTGCTTGCGGATGAAATCCTGTGCCGCGAGCAGGAAGCCGCCGGTGCCACACGCCGGATCGCAGATGACATCGCCCGTGCGGCTCGCACCCTCGCTCGGCCGCGGCTGCATCACCTCCACGATCGCCTGGATAAGCGGGCGCGGGGTAAAGTATTGGCCCGCGCCGCCTTTCACGTCCTCGGCGTTCTTTTGCAGCAGCCCTTCGTAGGCGTCGCCCTTCACGTCGGTGTCGAGGGACGACCACTCCTCTTTGTCGATCAGGTCCGCGATCAACCGGCGCAGCTTGGCCGGGTCCTGGATCTTGTTCTGCGCCTTGCGAAAGATGACGCCGATCAGCCCCGGCCGTTTGCCGAGTTCCGTGAGGGAGTGGCGGTAATGCGTCTCCAAGGCGTCCCCATCGAGCTTCACCAGCACGTCCCAGCCAAAGCCTTTCGGGATTGGCGATGTTCGGTTGAACGGGGGGCGGCTCTGTTCATCCGCCATCTTGAGGAAAAGTAGAAACGTCAGTTGTTCGACGTAATCGCCATACGACAGCCCGTCATCCCGCAGGATGTTGCAGTAGTTCCAGAGCTTTTGGACGATTTGCGAGCTACTCATTGGGTTAAAACCTCCAGCCTTCGCGCCGCATCAATCCAAGGAAGCTGATACAAGTCAGACCAAGTTCCCGGCAAACGTCGGGGATGAAGTGAGTGCGTTTCGGTCGGTTCTTCTCTGCCGCGGAAGTTTCCTGCGTCACTACGATCCCGTCCCTCAACTTCGCCAGTGCAATTACATATGCATCGGCCTCCTCATACTCGGCCTTCGGGTCCTTCAAGCCGGGGAAACGCGCTTGAATGGCGAGGGCCTCCGCAAGCACCTCTTCCAATGGTATAAACATCAATGGCCGCGCCTTGGCCCACTCTACGAGTTCGGCGGTTCCCACCGCCCTCAGCTCTTCTTCGACGATCTCCGGTGCGCTCCAACGCTCCTCGGCAATCATCCCGTCGACGTAATCCCGCATAGACGGAAAGATGTCGGTTGGAAAATACCGGGCCTGCCAATCCATCAGGACGTTTGTGTCGATGGAGTAGATCGGCCGGCGAGAAATTTCACTCATCGGCATCGCCTCCCGTGGGTCCCCTGCTGAACGATTCCTTCAGCCGATCGAAGTGCTCGAATCTTAAACCGAGATAACGCGCAGCATCCACCGAGGTCAGTCGATTCCCCGCCAATGCTTCGAGCACGAGGTGCACATACGGTCGTCCGTTGCGTCCGAGCGCCACGTCCACGGGATGAGCAAAGCCGCTACTGCGCGGCGGCAGGGTCGCGACGTAATCCTTCCAGGCATCCTTCCACTCACGGTATTGCGACCAGTCCATGAATCCCGAAACGCGGAGCCGGGTCGCCATTGCGAGCGGCGTCACACGGAAGCGGCGCGCGACCTGGCGCACACGGCTCACATCCCAGGAGGATACGCCCGCTATGCTCGCGCGAAGAGCGGCCTCCGGAATCAACGCATGGCTTGCCGCCGCTTCCGCGAAACGTTCCACCGCCTCCCACTCCTCACCGCTTCGCTGCTCTTGCAGCGCGGAGACCTCCTCCCGACCGGCGGCCAGCATGAGATGGATGAGCTCATGCAGCAGTGTGTAGATTCGCGATTCCGGCTGCTCCTTGCTGTTCACCCCTACTCCAGGCAGCGGAAAACGCAGCAGCGCCAGGCCCCGCGTTTCATCGAGCTCCACCTTCGGAAACAGAAAGACCAGGACGCCCAGATCCTCCGCGGCGGCACGCCATTCCCGCCAAGCCTGCCACTCGTCGCGCAAATCCAACTGCGTTTGCACCTGCATGCGCAAAGCGGCGCGCAACCGTTCTCCTACCTCCCGCGGGTCTTCGCGGAGATGGCCCGACAAAGTGAACGTAGGTATTGGCTCACCGAGCTCTTCCATGAGCGACAAAGCCGATTCTCGGCGGTTGACCATCTGCCGCACGGCCAGTCGCAGCTTCGGCGACTCGCTTCCCGGAGTTACTCCCGGCAGCCGGCGGTACTCCGCCGCCAGCGGAGGCAACTGTGGCGGCGACGCCAGAAAGAAAACGTTGAGCGGGCGATGGAAAAAGCGCGCAAGCTCCTGCACTTGCCGCAAAGTGGGCGGACGCTCCCCGCGTTCCCAGGCCTCTACTCGCCCCGGCTCCACTTGCAGCCGTTTCGCGACTTGATCCACCGGGTAGCCGCTCTCCTGCCGAGCCCATTCGAGCATGGAGGGATTGATTGGCACTGGAAGAGTCGTA
>DASVRY010000243.1:0-3568 GCA_036388395.1 Chthoniobacteraceae bacterium | reverse complement strand
TGGCTCATGTTCGCCAGGAACTCGCTTTTTGCCTGGTTTGCGGCTTCTGCAGCCTCCTTTGCCGCGTGGAGTTCGGAAGTCCGTAACGCAACGCGGACGCCGAGCTCATCATTGGCCGCCTGGAGGATCTCCTTGCTCCGTTTGGCATCGTCAATGTCGGTGCAAGTGCCGACCCATTGGATGATCGAGCCGTGCTCATCGTGTCGGGGCAAGGCTCGACCGAGATGCCAACGGAAAGCGCCATCCGAGGCGCGTTTGAACCGGTATTCGATCTCGTAATCTTCCCCCGTGGTGAAGGAGCGCTTCCAGCGGTCAATGCAGGGCTGAAGGTCTTCGGGATGCAGCACTGCACTCCAGGCCCAGTCCCTGGATTGAGCGAGGTCGAGCCCCGTGTAATCGAACCATGCCTTGTTGAAGTAGTCCAAGCCGCCATCTGGTCGCGCGGTCCAGATGATTTGCGGCACGGCATCCGCGAGGAAGCTGTATCGCCGTTCGCCCTCACGGACTGCAGCGTCCACTTTGGCTTCTTTTAGCTCCTGCTCGATCTGCAGTTTTTCGGTGATGTCGCGGTTCACTCCGACCATGCGCAAAGGCTCTCCCTCCGCGTCGGTCACGGTGATCTCTGAGGCGTAGATAACGCGCTCTGCGCCGTCGCTCGCGCGGCGGATACGGAATTGCCGCTCGCTCCGCCCGCGTGTTCGCACCGTCTCCTGCAAGATTGCTGACTGTTCGTCGAAGTCGTCCGCGTGAACGGTGCTCTTCCAAAGGTCGTATGTCATTTCCGCCGGAGCCAGACCATAGAGGCTAAACATCTGCGCATCCCAAAAAATGTGATTGGTGCGGAGATCCCAATCCCAAACGCCGGTGCCAGTCACCTCGGTTGCCAGCTGGAGCCGGCGTGCGGCGTCCACGAGTGTCGCTTCAGCATTTTTGCGAGCGGTGATGACCTGGGTGAAAAAGATCAGTCCCCCAATCGCGCCGTTCGGCTGTCGCCATGGGCGAACTTCCCATTGCAGCCACTCCATCCCGCCATCAGCACGAGGGAACGGATCCTCATCACACGACTCGACTGCACCCTTCAGCACCCGCTGGTGAATCTCTTTCCAACGCTCCGGAGCATCCGGGAAGATCTCGTAGTGCGAGTGGCCGATAATCTCCCGGCCGTCGAGGTGGTAATCCTTTATCCAACGCTCGCTGGCCTGCATGTAGCGCAACTCCGAGTCCATCATCGCGATCGCCGCAGGGGTGTGCCTGATGAACTCACGCAGCAGTTCCTCACTGGCCGCGAGTTTCTGCTCGTTCTGCCGTCGCGGAGCGATGTCATGCATGGTGACCACGGCCCCGAGCCGCGTGCCTTGGGCATCGGAAAAGGCCTGCCCGTTGGCAAGCACGCGCCGCGTCTGGCCACTCCTGAGTACCAGCACCAACTCAACGTCGCGGACGGAGCCCTCCTTCAGCGCGCGGACGAGGGGGAATTCCTCTAGACTCACGCGGGTGATCCCATCGGGATGGCAGAGATCGACATAGTCGACCCAGCGCTCGGCTGGAATGAGTGCGTCCGACATTCCGTGAAACTCTCGGAATGTCTGATTCACCAAGGTGATCGCTCCGCTCGCATCGCAAGAGATGATGCCGTCTGTGACGTTATCCACGACTGCTGCGAGAAACTCCCGCTCCTTGGTTAACTCGTCCGCCGCCCGCTTGCTTTCTGAGATGTCCTGCAGCGCTCCTTGCACCCGGTAGATTTCGCCTGCCGCGTTTCGTTCTCTTTCACCGATGACGCGCATCCAGGCTCTGCGGCCGTCTGGCTTGACCATTTCCAATTCCACATCGAAGGGGGTGCCGTCGCGCACGCACCCCTCAAACACTTGGGCGAGGAGTTCGCCGGAGGCTGGCGTGTAAGCTTTCCTCGCGTCCTCAAAGGAAAGCACCGTGCCCGGTGAGACTCCGTAGTGAACGCAGACTTCATCCGACCACGTTTGGGTGTAGCTCGGGAGATCAACGGACCACGCCCCAAGTCGGCCAATTCGTCCCGCCATGCGCAGCAGGTGATCGGTGCCCTGATCCGCGGCGGGGCCTAGTCTCGAGACCGTTTTCGTTTCGGGCAGCGGCGCGCTGTTTGGAGTCGCGAGGAACTTTGGGATGAGCTTCACCAGGAAGATGGCTGTCGCGAGTGAGGCTACAGCGGTCACCGCCTTGATCGATCCCGAAAGGCGATAGAGCGGTTCCCAGATGGCAACCACTTCGAGTGCATGGTTAGCGCCACACGCAAGGCTGACCATGCCGAGATAGGTGAACAGCGACTTGAACGGCAGATCCCTCCGCTTGCGCGCGATGTAGATGAGGGTCACCGCAATCACCAGGTAGGCGAGCGTGATGAGCACGTCCGAACTGATGTGCAGCCACATCATCTTACTTTCCCAAAGCTCGCAATGGGCGTGCGGCGTAAAGCCGGCTGCTGAGAGAAGTTGGTTAATGAAGTCATGGTGCGAGGACGGAATCGAGCTCCTGGAGAGCGTTGGCGCCACGCGCGCATTTGCTCTTCAGGTTCCCGATCACAGCTCGTTCGAAGAAAGGGGTGCTTCAACTCACGGAACGAACATCTGAGATCGGGCACGAATCAGATACAGATCCGCTCTCAAATTACTGCGCGTCCCTTCATAGCACACTCCACGCCGCGCCGTCCTCGAGCCTCGGGCAGAGTGGTCATTTGCCCCCGGGATCCTCAGAGCGGGCGAACTTCGATCCAAGTCTCGGCGCGGCGGCCGGTGAGCGGGTCTTCGGCGGTAATTGTATGAGTTCCGGCGATCAATTGAGCGCGTGCGAAGTCACACCAGAGCGAGGGACTGGACCACCGTACGGCTTCAGCGCCGTTGGCCGTGAGGCGAAGGTTTTGCGTCGATGAAGGTAGATCGGGATCCAGAAAGTAGATCGATCCCGGACGTGGAGTGACAATTCGGAGTTCCTCCGCCGACGCGGCCGCCACCGCGAGACTCCCGAGGCTATTCTGCGGGCTGCGTAGCCAGTGGGCGTATTCTGGTGGGAGGACGGCACGGCCCTCCGCGTCGAAATCCCCGGGGCGATCAGCTTCCGGTTTCCAAAGGCACTTTTCCGTGACAGCTCCAGCTCGGTCCGCGGCGGCTAACCGCCCGGTGAGCGGATGGATGCGGTGCTGCTCAACGCTTTCGGGCGCGTTGAACCAACTGGTGCCGCGCTGTTTGCGGAGATCCGTGAAGACGGCGTGCAGCACGGGCGCGGCACCGGAGACACCGGTGATCGCGCGCATCGGTGAACCATCGGGATTGCCAATCCAGACGGCGACGGTGAACTCGGGCGTATAGCCGACAGCCCAGTTGTCGCGATAATCGGAGCTCGTGCCGGTCTTGCAGGCAACGGGGAAATCGTGAGCGAGATAGGAGTTCAGGCCGAAGGAGGCGGCGCGGGCGGAGTTATCCGCGAGCATATCGGCGACGAGGTAGGCGGCACCCGGATCGAAGACGCGCTGGCCGGTCGCGGGACCCGACGTTTCTCTAAGGAGCAGCCGATACGGGCGGTAGACTCCGAGCCG
>DASVRY010000242.1:0-2894 GCA_036388395.1 Chthoniobacteraceae bacterium | reverse complement strand
TACGCAGTCGCTGATCTTCATTCGTTAGGCGACTTCGCACGTCTCCCGTGAAGCAGTTGGAATGAAGCGCCGGATTACAATTATTGCTGTCCTGAGTCTCCTCGGCGCGGCAGCAGTCTTTCTTTTCGGCCCCTCGCTGCTTCACGAGCGCTTGCGGGCTTCGACTCCGGCTTCCACTCTCAAGTCACGTCAGGCTGAGTGGTCTCGACTCGTCCAGGTCGAGCCCCAAGCGCTCAATGGCCCGAATCGCGTCGCGTTCGCGCGCTATTCAGCGAGCGCGTTTCGTTGGTTCAGAGTTCGCGGCATGACTGATCCCACCTGCGACAATACTTCTTTGGCCGGGGAGTGGCGCGAGTTACTGTTCTACTTTCGCGGTGATCACGACGTGCCGCGCCCGCGAGAACTCAGCATGAACAAAGATGTGCAGGCTCGACTTTGAAGTGCAACGAAGCCTAACCAGACCGATGCAGCGAATCGGCTCCGCTGGCACGTCGGCTGCGGCAGACCCGCAGACCCACCGGCAGCCGCCGCGCCAGCTCCGCCGATCGCTGATCTTGGGTTCGTTAGCCGTCGCGTCGCGGTTCCTGTGAACGAAGCCTTTTTCATCGCTACTCCAGCGGACACAGCCAGTCTTCTCGACGCTTGGCGCTGGTTAGTTCCTGCCTCAATGGCCGTTCATTCCATCACCGTTTGCGGCGACGCCTTCCTCCGCGACGGCGACGACAGTATTCACTGGCTCGACGTCGGGCGCGGCAGGCTCACTCGCGTCGCAGACTCGCCCGCCGCATTTGAACGCATCCTTTCCGTTTCGAGCGTCGCCGAGGAGTGGCTGCTGCCAGCACTGGTTACCCAGCTTCGTGAGCGCCTTCCCGAGCTTCAGCCCGCGCAATGCTACGGTTTCATTCTTCCACCATGCGTCGGTGGTAGTCACGATCCCACCAACTATGAGCCAACCGCTTTGCCGCTCCACTTCGGGATCACCGGCCAGTTGCACGAACAGAACCGCGCCCACCCCGACGGAACTCCGATTCAAGGATTCTTCACGAACGACACCGGCAACGGCTAACCAGGCGGTGGAGCTAACAGGTTCCGCGGTTCACGGCCTGTGCTTGCCGACCCGCAGACCCACCGCACAGGCCGCGCCCCGCTCCACCTGTAGCTCACCTTGTTCTCGTTAGGCGATTCTACGCCCGCCTCCAGTAACGAAAGCCAATGAAGACCATCTTCGCACTTGTCGCAGCAGTCGTGTGCGGAGCTTTGGCGGATGCGCCCGCCACACGTGAGCCGTTGGAGCTCCTCGTTCGCAACAGCACGCTCGTTATCGACGCCGACATCACTGAGGAGGGCCTCCCAACAGTGGATGAGCTTGGTATCACCAATTACCGCGTGAAGGTTCGCTGCCGTGAGGCCGTGATCGGAGAAGCTCCGGAGCCGGATGCTTGGGTTACACTTTCGCTCGCCACTCCAAGACCGACATTTCTCCACAAAGGCAATCGTTGCATCTTTTTCCTCCGTCGCGGCACACAAGGCTTGCCCCCGATCCATCAGACCGACATCTGGTTTTCCGCTCAGCCCTATAGCCTAACGCTTCTCGTAACGGTCAAATCGCTCAAAGAGCCCAAATGAACAAAACGCCTAACAAAGCGATGCAGCGAACCGCTCCGTGCGTCACGAGCCATGCTCCGTTGCCTCCACCTTTCCACTCACCACGCATGTCTCGCGCCGCACTCCGCAGTCGCTGATCTTCGTCCGTTAGGCGATTCTCCACCCGCGCCGTGAGAACAACGCTTCTGTCCCTGCTGATTCTATTTTCCGACGTTGAGCTTTCGTGCGGTGGGTCTTTTCTCTCGCCCGAGGGCGTTGTTCGCGCCGCCATTGCAGCGACGCACCAAGATCGTTTATCTCAGTTCCTGCGATGCTGCGATATCCCAGCCATCACCGCACACCCACGCCATCCAATGGCACTAGATGCGCTCGCCGCTCTGATGGAATCTCTTAACGAGGCGGATGTTCGATTCGAGCCGTCTTCTGCAAATCACGATTCCGATCGTCTCACGGTCAGAATGTTCTCTCCGCAACGTCTGGATTTTGATCTCGTCGGCACCAAACAGATCAACGGAGTCCAGTGGCGCATCGTTGCCATTCATCCATGACCGAATCTCCTAGGCTCAACTTTGAAGTGCAACCAAGCCTAACCAGAGCGATGCAGCGAATCGGCTTCGCCGACCGCTGATCTTGGTTCGTTAGGCGATGCTACGCCCTCACAGTAACGAAAGCCGTCAATGAGCCACGATGAGAGCCTACTCAGCCTGTTCTTCAGCACCGGCCCAGTTCAGCTATTTCTTGCAGCGCTCGTTGTCGCGATCGGCATCTACCATTTTGCGATGCTCGTTCGGATTCTTGTTCGTTCGCGGGAGGCCGTCACCGTCGGTTTTCATGCTCTGCTTCTTTTTGCGGGTCCCTGTATCGTGCTTTTGCAGGTTCTCGCGTTCTTACCGACCACTCTTCCCATCTTCCTTTACCCCATCGACGCCCGCGAGCCGATCGTTCATTCTCTGGCCGTAGCGTCAGTCCTCGGCGCTCTCGCCTTGCTCATCTTCATCCCGAACCTGTGTCTCACGCTTCTCGCTATTTGCCGCCTGACCGTTAAATGACAAGAGCCGCAACGCCTAACCCGCGCGGTGCAGCGAACCTGCGGTTCGCCCTCCACCCGAGTCCAACCCGCCAACGCCGCAGGTCGCTGACCTCTGTCCGTTAGGCGCCTCGCGCACGTGAAGCTACTTCGAAATCGCTATGGACGTATCCTTGCGGCCGCAGGCATCCTGCTCGCGGGCTTTCTCGGACTTGGACTGCTATTTCGCCCGGCGATCCGTAACGCGCACACCCGCTTTCTC